>DATNBG010000439.1:0-5145 GCA_035572075.1 Roseiarcus sp.
GCCGCGCGCGCGGGGCGGATCGTGGGCGACGCCGAGCCGGTCCTGTCTTCGCCGGCCCCGGCCATGATCCATTGCGACGCGAGGGGCGGAATTGCGCAGCTCGGCTTCGACCGCGCCTTCGCCGATCTTCGCCGCCGCGCCTTAACCTTCGGGATCGCGCTGTTCGCGGGCAAGGGAAGCTACACCACCGGCGAACTTGGCTATTACCCGCGCCGTCTCGCCGAGGCCGGCCTCGTCGCGTTCGCCGCGACCAGCGGCCCGGCGCTGATGACGGTTAAGGGCGCGAAGAAGCCCATCTATTGCACGAACCCGATCGCCTTCGCCGCGCCCCTCGAGGAGGGGCCGCCGCTGCTCATCGATCAGGCGTCCAGCGCGACCGCATTCGTCCAGCTCAGACACTACGCCGAACGCGGCGAGGCGCTCCCTCCGGGTTGGGCGGTGGACGCCGATGGCGAGCCGACCGCCGATCCGAAGGCCGCGCTTCGCGGCGCCCTGCTCGCGTTCGGCGGGGCGCGCGGCGCCAATATCGCGCTGATGGTCGAGGTCATGGCCGCGGGGCTGACGGGTGCGAACTGGGCGCTCGACGCGCCCTCGTTCACTTCGGGGGATCGCCCGCCGGGCAGCGGCCTCCTGGTCATCGCGATCGCGCCGGCGCTGCTGGCGCCGGACTTCCCGAACCGCCTGAGAGCCCAGCTCGACCGGCTCGCCAAGCTTGGCGTTCACATTCCCGGGCGCCGCGCCCCCGCAGCCGAGATCGAATTGCCCGACGCGCTCTTTTCCGAAATCGAGCGCGCCGGGGCGGCTTGAAACGGCTCCGGACGGACGGCTAAAGAACCGGGCGAAGTGAAGCCCGGCGGGAGGCGAGGGCCGTTTTGAGGGGGAGGAACAAGGTTGAGCGACAAACGTCCGCGCATCGGAGTCATCGGCTCGACCAACATGGACCTGACCACCACGGTCGAGCGCATGCCGGTCTGGGGCGAGACGGTCCTCGCGAGACATTTCGAGACCAGTTTTGGCGGCAAGGGCGCCAATCAGGCGGTCGCCGCAGCCAAGCTCGGCGCCGACGTCGTGATGGTCACCAATCTCGGCGACGACGGCCTGGGCGAGAGCGCGCTCAGGAACTTCGAGAGCTATTCGATCGACACGCGCCATGTCCGGCGCATTGCGAACCAGTCGACCGGCACGGCGACGATCCTGGTCGACGCGGCCTCCGGCGACAACGCGATCCTCATCGTCGCCGGCGCCAACGGCGATCTCGGCGCGGCCGATGTCGAGGCGGCGGGCGAGGATCTCAAGCGCTGCGACCTCATCCTGCTGCAACTCGAGATCAAGCTCGAGACCGCCTATGCGGCGATTCGCTTCGGCCGGAAGCACGGGGTCAGGACCGTGCTCAACCCGGCGCCGGCAAGGGCCAATCTCGACATGGGCGTGGTGACCCAGGCGAGCTTCCTCATCCCCAACGAGACCGAACTCGCGATTCTGACCGGCATGCCGGTCGAGCAGGACGCCGAGGTCGCGGCCGCCGCGCGAAGACTGGTCGAGCAGGGCGCCGATACGGTGATCGTGACGCTCGGCGCGCGCGGCTCGCTCCTCGCGACCCGCGAGGGCTCGCGGCGCATCGCGCCGGTCAAGGTTCAGGCGGTCGACACCACCGGCGCCGGCGACGCCTTCATCGGCGCCTTCGCGCGCTTTTCAGCCGGGGGCTTGCCGCTCGACGCCGCGCTCGCCGAGGCGACCCGCTATTCGGCCTTGTCCGTCACCCGCCACGGGGCGCAGAAATCCTTCGCGACCGAAGCCGAGTTCGCCGCGTTCAGCGCGGAGCGCGGTTGAGCGGAAGCGGGCGCCCCCTACTTGCGGATTTCCTTGCAGACATTCATGCGATGCGGATCGCCGCCGAGCTCGCATCGAAAACCGCACTCATAGTCGCCGCCGCTTTTGACCTCGATCGCCTTCATCCGCTCGATCGCCTGGTCCCGGCAATAGGCGAAGGTCTTGAAGCGCGGCGTCACGTCGAACCGCGTCCGGTCGGTCCGGTCGGGATAGACGATCGCCGCCCACTCGCCAGGCGCATCGTCGCAGCCCGCCAGCAGGAGAAGAGCCAGCAACAGCGGGCCGCGCATCCCGGCCTTTCGGGTTCCGATCGTCATCGTTCGCAACGCTCGTCGGGCGATGAGCTTGCCGTACTCCTCGCCCTTCTGCAAGGCGAGGGCGTGGTTCGCGCTTAGAGCAAGATGCGTTCGAGTGGAATCGTCATCGCGAGGAGCGAAGCGACGTGGCGATCCAGGAATCGAAGAGCGACGGCCCTGGACAGGGGCGCGACGTACCTCAACCATTCAACGTCTCATAGAGATCCGTCCAAAGAGGATTATCCCGCTCGATCAGCGCGAGCTTGTCCTTTCGGCTTCCCGATTTGATTTGCTTCTCACGGGCGATCGCGTCGTGCATGCGCTCGTGAGCCTCGAGCCAGACGAGCAGCTTGCATCCGTATCGCCGGGTAAATCCTTCGACCGCCCCGGTTCGATGCTCGAAGGCGCGCCGGCCGATATCCGAAGTCACGCCGACATAAAGCGTCCCGTTGCGCCGGCTCGCCATGATGTACACCATGGGATGTTTCATGCGTGACGAGGGTAGTACGAAGTGAGGTCCCGTTGAAGGGCTTGGGCCAAACGTCGTCGTCCCCCCTTGGGGTGAAAGCCCGGAAGAAGTCCGGACGAACGCATGCCCCAAGGACTCTGGATCGCCGCGTCGCTTCGCTCCTCGCGATGACGATTCCTGCTGAGAGCAACTTGCTCTCCGCCTTGCGCGCGCACCGGCATGGTCTTAGGGATGCGACGGCGCCAACGCAACGACGGAGACATCGCGATGACCGAGAGAGTCATGGACAAGGCGCGCCTCGGCCGCACCGATCTCAGCGTCACGCCCATCTGCTTCGGGACCACGGGCCTCGGCGACATGCCCGACACCTATGGCTACGCCGTCGATGAAAAGCGCGCCATGGCGACGGTCAGCGCCATTTTCGACGGGCCGGCCAACTTCCTCGACACGTCCCGCATCTATGGGCTCGGCCGGAGCGAGGCGCGGATCGGCGCCGTCATTCGCGAGCGCGGCGGCCTTCCGCCCGGCTTCGTGATCTCGACCAAGCTCGACCGCGATCCGGAGACCAACCGCTTCGACGCCGCCCAGGCGCGCCGCTCGCTCGAGCAAAGCCTGAAAGCGCTCGGCCTCGAGCGCATCGACCTACTGCATCTGCACGATCCCGAGCACACGGATTCCGTCGAGGAGACGGTGAGCCGCGACGGCGCGCTCGGCGAACTCTTCCGCATCAAGGAGGAAGGCCTGGCCAAGGCGGTCGGACTCGCGGCGGGCGTGGTTTCGATGATGACGCCGCTTCTGTGCGACTGGGATTTCGACGCGCTGATCACCCACAACCGCTTCACCCTGGTCAATCGCAGCGCCGGGCCGATGCTCGATCTCGCGGCGCAGAGGGGGATCGCGGTCCTCAACGCCGCGCCTTACGCCAGCGGCGTGCTCGCCAAGGGATCGACCGCCTATCCGCGCTACGCCTATCAGGAAGCCTCGGAGGAGACGCTCGATCCGATCCGCAAGATCGAAGCGATCTGCATGGCTCACGGCGTGCCCCTCGGGGCGGCCGCGCTGCAGTTCTCGATGCGCGATCCCCGGATCGCCTCGACCATCTGCGGCGTGACGCGGCCCGAGCGGGTCAAGCAGACCGCCGACTGGGCCCGGTTTCCGATCCCCGAGGAAGTATGGGAGGAACTGATGGCGCTGCCTTACGCGACCGACGACCCGGAGGCCACGCGCGACTACAAGGTGGCGTAGCTGGAGGATAGCCCCATGTTCGAAACCACCGTCGCGGGCAGCCTGCCCAAGCCCCTCTGGCTTGCTGAGCCGGAAAAGCTCTGGCCCGCGTGGCGGCTCGAGGGCGAGGCGCTTCAAGCGGGCAAGATCGACGCCACCATCCTCGCGGTCAAGCGTCAGGAGGACGCCGGCGTCGACATCGTCAGCGACGGCGAGCAGGCGCGCATCCATTTCGTGCACGGCTTTCTCGCCAATCTCGACGGCATCGACTTCGACCGCCGCAAGACGATCGGCATCCGCGCCGACCGCTACCAGGCCGAGGTCCCGACCGTGACCGGCCCCATCCGGCGCAAGGGCTCCGTCCACAAGCTCGAAGCGAGCGCCGCGCGCGCCGCGACCCGGCGCAAGCTCAAATTCACTTTGCCCGGCCCGATGACCATCGCCGACACCATCGCCGACGAGCATTATTCCGACCGCCCCGCGCTCGCCCACGCCTTCGCCGCGGCCCTGAACGAGGAGGCGCGCGAACTCGAGGCGCTCGGCGTCGACGTGATCCAGTTCGACGAGCCGGCCTTCAACGTCTACATGCGCGACGTCAGGGACTGGGGCGTCGCCGCGCTCGAACGCGCCGCCGAGGGGCTTCGATGCTCAACCGCCGTCCACATCTGCTACGGCTACGGCATCAAGGCCAACATCGACTGGAAAGCGACGCTCGGCGAGCGCTGGCGCCAATACGAGGAGACCTTCCCCGCGCTCGCGGCGAGCCGCATCGGCCAGGTCTCGCTCGAATGCCGCAATTCGCACGTGCCGATCGAACTGATCGGCCTGCTCAAGGGCAAGGACGTGCTGGTCGGCTGCATCGACGTCGCCTCGAATGTGGTCGAGACGCCGGAGGAGGTCGCCGCGACCATTCGCGCCGCGCTCCCCTACGTTCCCGCCGAACGGCTTTACCCGTGCACCAATTGCGGCATGGCGCCGATGGCGGCGGATGTCGCCTACGCCAAGCTCGCCGCGCTCGCGGCGGGCGCCGAACTGGCGCGCAAGGCTGTGAGCTGACGGCATGGGCGGGTTTCCGCAGCCGATCGCCGCCGTGGGCGATGACGCCGAGCGCGGGCGGGCGGCGAAACGCTACGCCGGGGGCTGCCTGTGCGGGGCGCTGCGCTATGAGGCGGCGGGCGAGCCGCTCGGCTCAGGCCATTGCTATTGCGCCGATTGCCGCAGGGCCTCGGGTTCGGGCTTCATCCCGTTCATGGGCTTCAGGGCGGAGGCCGTCCGCTTCACCGGCGACGCGCGCCAGTTCCGCTCGAAGGCGGCGCATGGCGGGGA
>DATNBG010000440.1:0-2475 GCA_035572075.1 Roseiarcus sp.
TTGCGTGCGGGCCGGCGAATCACGCGACGGCGGCTCCTATCTCGAGCGCATGGCGCGGGTGCGCGTCTGGAACACGATCATGGAGGATCACAATTATCTCGTTCGGCGCTGGGTCGAGTTCCTGAACGCATGAAGCGCCGCCCTTTCAGCGGGCCCGCGCGCTCGCGCCAACTTCACGAGGCGCGGGCGCGGCGCAGCTCGGCGCGAAGCGTCTCCGTCGCAACGGAGTCGACGCTCCCGGCGGCGACCACGACGCCATATTGCTCGCGCGCCTGAGCCTTGGACACGATTCCATCGAGGACGTTTTCCAGGACCGCTTCCGGAGCGCGCAGCAGCGGATCGCCGTAGCCGCCGCCGCTTGGGCCGTAGGAGACCAGACGATCGCCCGCTTTCGCCTTGCGATAGGGGACCTTGGACGGCAATTCGATGCTGTCCCCGGTCGATGCGACCTGCACCAGCGCGCTCGGCAAGCCCTCGGCGCCGCCCTGGAAGCCCCATGGCTTGAACTTGTGGCCGTCGCCCTCGACGGAGAAGCCGCCGTCCGTGAGATAGAGGAATTCGCGCACCGAGCCCACTCCGCCGCGCCACTCTCCCGGCGCGGCTCTGTCCTCCCGAAGTTCGTAGCGCTGCACCCGCAGCGGCAGATGCGATTCGATATCCTCGATCGGATTGTTGCGGGTGTTGGCGTAAAGCGTGTCGACGGTGTCCATCCCGTCCAGGCCGCGGCGGCCGCCGTAACTGCCTTCCAGAATCTCCATGTGGACCCATTGCTGCTCGTTGACCACGCCGCTGAAGGCGATGACGGTCAGATTGCCGATGCCGGCGCTGACCTGCTCGGGGACGGCCGGGGCCAGCGCCTTCATCACCGTGTCGGCGACCGCATTGCCGGGGCAGAAGCGGGCGATGACGGGCGCCGGAAAGACCGGGTTCGCAAGACAGCCCTTCGGGGCCACGATGGTGATCGGCCGCGTCAAGCCGCTGTTCTGCGGAATGGGTCCGTAGACCACGCTGTCGAGCAATATCGAGCGAAGAGTCAGCCAGACGGCGCAGTCGACCGTCCCTTCGAACGGCATGTTGATCGGCCGGTCGGGCACCTGCGGCGCGGTGCCGGCGAGATCGACCAGCATCTCGTCGTCCTTCACCGTGATGGTGACGACAATCTTGAGGTCGCGGCGGGAAGGGTCGGCGTCGTCGAGAAACCCGTCGATGAAGGTCGTGGCGCTGTAGACACCGTCCGGGATCGCGCGGATCGCAGCGCGCATGAGGCGCTCGGAATAATCCATGAGATCGGCGCTCGCTCCCGCCACGGTGTCGAGTCCATACTGGCGCACGAGATCGAGATAGCGCTTCGCGCCGATTTGCGCGGCGGCGATCTGGGCTTCCATGTCGCCGACGACCAGGTCGGGGATCCGGATGTTGTCGCGAACCATGTGCCAGACCATGTCGTTGCGCTTGCCCTGATCGACGACCTTGATCGCCTTGAACTGAAGGCCCTCGGCATAGGCGTCGACGGCGTCGACAATGCCGCAACTGCCGGGCGTGTGCGCGCCGATATCGAGGTGATGGGCGGTCGTCACCGAGAAGCCGAGCAGCTTGTCCCCGTCGAACACCGGCACGCAGAAAGCGACATCGGGCCCGTGCGAGGCGCCGCCATAAGGGTCGTTGTGCATGATGACGTCGCCCGGCCGGAAGACATCGCCTCGCGCCGCGAATCTTTTCCTGATCCCCCTCACGTAGCCGGGAATCGGTCCGGACTGCAGAGGCGTGCTCATCTTGCACTCGCAGAGCTGGGCGCCGTCGGCGTCGGTCAGGGCCGCGCCGAAGTCCTCGGACTCGCGGATGATGCTCGAGTAGCTCATCCGCATCAGCTTGTGACCCATTTCGATGGCGATATTCTCCAGCGCGCCCTGGATCACGGCGCCGGTGATCGGATCGACTCGCGTCGGGAATTGACCGGGAGCGTTCGAACCTTCGCGAGGCTGCATCAGACCTCTCCGTCGGATTTGAGGATCAGGTTTCCGTCCGCGCTGTTAGTCGCCGACCAGCCTGGCGGGACGACGGTCGTGCTGTCCATTTGCAGCACAATGGCGGGTCCGGCGAAGGACTGTCCGACCGGCAGAAGCGCGCGTCGGTAGAAGCTCGTTTCGAACGGGTTGAGCGAGGCCCCGATCCGGAACACGCATTGGCCAACCCGCGTCCGCGCCTTGTCCAGCGAGCCGCCTTCCGGCGCGCGCAGCTTCCGAATCTTCGGCATCGCGCCCACGGCGGTCACCCGGACGTTGACGATCTCGATCGGGTTCTGCTCGAAAAAATGACCGTATTCGCGCTGATGCGCGCGATGGAAAAGGCCCCAGACCTCTTGCAGGCCGGCCTCCGACAGATAGCCTTCGGGAAAGGGGATCTTCAATTCGTAGCCCTGGCCGACATAGCGAAGGTCCCCGTCCCGAACGAAGCGGACGCCGCCGGCGTCGAGAC
>DATNBG010000441.1:0-4624 GCA_035572075.1 Roseiarcus sp.
GCTTCGGGTCGCAGTGGGCGACCACCTTGCCGCCGCGCAGGATGGTCGCGGTGTCGCAAAGCGCCACGATCTCATGGAGCTTGTGCGAGATGTAGAGGATCGAGCAGCCGCTCGGCGCCAGCTTTCGCAAGGTCTCGAACAATTGCTCGACTTCCTGCGGGGTCAGCACCGAGGTCGGCTCGTCCATGATCAGGAGCCGGGGGTTGAGCAGCAGCGCCCGCACGATCTCGATTCGCTGCCGCTCGCCGACGCTCAAGGTCGAGACGAGGCGGCGCGGGTCGAGCTTGAGGCCATAGGCGTCGAGCACCCGGTTGAACTCGGCGAGAAGCTCGCGCGGCGAGAGGCGCGAATCGAGGCCGAGCGCGATGTTCTCGAGCACCGTCATCGCCTCGAACAGCGAGAAGTGCTGGAACACCATGCCGATGCCGAGGCGCCGCGCCGCGCGCGGATTGGAGATGCGGACCGCCGCGCCGTCGAAGACGATCTCCCCCTGGTCGGGCGCGAGAATGCCGTAGATCATCTTGACCAGGGTCGACTTGCCCGCGCCGTTCTCGCCGAGCAGGGCGTGGATCTCGCCGGGCTTGACGCTCAGGCTCACATTGTCGTTGGCGCGCACGCCGGGAAAGGATTTGCTGACGCCGATGAGCTTCAGCCGAAGGGGAGGTTCAGCGCTCACTCAACTTCACCTCGCTCCCTCACCCATCAAGGCCGCGCTTCGGCCCGTCGCGAGGCGCTAACCCTACCGCTCCCTCGCGAGGCCGCGCTTCGAGATCAGCGATCGCCCCCGCGCCTCATTGCCGGACGCGGGGTTTTTGGCAACCCTAGCGAGGACCGCAGAAGTGTCAAATGAATTGGCGGTCATGATCTGTGGACCGTGCGGCCCCGGCGAGCCAACGAAGATCACGGGCAGCCTGCTTGCCGCGAGGGCGGGCGAGGCAGAAATGGCCTTGAACGGGCGCAAGGCTTTCGTGCTAGGGCTCGGCGCCTGAGACTGGAGCCGCCCTCATGACCGCCGCGCCCCTTCGCCCCCATGACGAGGCGCTGTTGCGAAAGGCATTCGATGTCGCCAGGCGTTCCCGCGCCGCGGGCGACCATCCGTTCGGCTCCGTTCTCGCCGACGGCGAGGGCAACCTCATCATGGAGCAGGGCAACGGCTATACGAGCGAGGGCGGCGACCGCACCGCCCACGCCGAACGGCTCCTCGCCTCGCGCGCGGCGCGGTCTCACGACCTTAAGTTCCTCGCCCGCTGCACGCTCTATACGTCCGCCGAGCCGTGCGCGATGTGCGCGGGCGCGATCTACTGGGCGGGGATTGGCCGCGTCGTCTATGGTCAGACCGAAAAAGCCTTGAAGGAGCAGACCGGCGCGCACGAGGAGAACCCGACCCTCGACCTGCCCTGCGAGATCGTGTTTAAGGCGGGCCAGCGGCCAACCGAGGTCGTGGGCCCCCTGCTCGAGGACGAGGCGACCCAGTTGCAGGCCGATTTCTGGAGCGCGCGCGGGTAGGGGCGCGCAGACGGCGCCTCGTCGGATCTCTGAGCGACGCAGGCTGCACCCCATGACCGCGTTTCGGTCTCATAGCCTGGGTATTTCTACCCATTGCGGGATGCTGGGATGCGCGAATACAACTACGCCTAACGTAAAGGAATTATCGGACCCGAAAAAGAATTGGCGCCGATGTTTGCGGCGCTTCCCACCGATACTTTACCACGTCTCGCCTGGAGACCATTGATGCGCGGCCGAGGAGGCCGCGTGCG
Organism: Roseiarcus sp.; assembly: GCA_035572075.1. GTDB lineage: Bacteria > Pseudomonadota > Alphaproteobacteria > Rhizobiales > Beijerinckiaceae > Roseiarcus. The sequence continues at coordinate 1,758 of DATNBG010000441.1, forward strand.
GGGAGAAACGCCATGTCGATGACCAATGTACGGTTTGCGATTCCGCTCACACTGCTCGGCTCTTTGATTGCCCTGCCGGCCATGGCCGACACAACCTTCTTCAGCACCGGCGATCCGGACGGAAAAATCGCGACGGCGAGCCGTCCGGACACCGCCGGAAAATTTGAGATCGAATCGGCCGACGATTTCATTCTCACCCATAGCACGTCGATCACCGATGCGACCTTCACCGGGTTGCTGTCCGGCGGCGCGACCGTCAGCGATATCGGCGAGGTCGTCGTCGAGATCTATCGGGTGTTTCCGAACGACTCGGACATCACCCGCACCAGTGGGCCGCCGACATTCTCGACCTCGCAGGTCCCGACGCGGGTCAATTCGCCGTCCGATGTCGCACTCGACTCCCGCGACTCGACCAGCGGCCTGACCTTCACGACCAACGACCTTGGCTCCTTCGTCGCGCTCAACTCGGTGCAGCCCGGGGGAATTCATCCCACACCGGGCCAAACCACCGGCGGCAACGGCGAGGTCAGGGGCGAGGAAGTCGAGTTCAACATCACCTTCACCACGCCGTTTGCCCTCCCTGCCGATCACTATTTCTTCGTGCCCCAGGTCGAGGTGACGACGGCCGACGGCAATTTCCTCTGGCTGTCGGCGCCGAAACCGATCACCGGCGGCACGGGGCCGTTCGTAGGCGACCTGCAGAGCTGGACCCGCGATGCGGCGCTCGACCCCGACTGGCTGCGTGTCGGGACGGACATCGTCGGCGCAGGGACGTTCAACGCTGCCTTCTCGCTCTCGGGCAGCGTGATCCCCGAGCCGTCGACCTGGGCGATGATGCTCATCGGCTTCGCGGGCTTGGGGTATGCTGGCTGGCGCCGCGCGAGACAAGTCAGCCTCGTGAGCGGCTGACCCTAGAGTTCCGACTCGATCGCCCTGAGCAGCCGGAAGCGCATCTCGCCGTCGTTGCCGGCGAGCGCAATGACGAAACGGACCCGCCCGTGGCCCGACGTGTCGGCATAGCCGGCAAGCGTGCGGATTCCGTCCATGGTCCCGGTCTTGTCCATGCCCCCGTCGTGGCCGTGCAGAAGATCGGCGTGGGCGGCGAAGAGCGCGAGCACCTTCGCGAGGCCGCGGGCGGTGAAGCGGTTCGAGCGGCTGATGCCCGAGCCCTCCTCGAGATGGATGTCGCTCGCGAGCCCGTGCGCGGCGAGCATTTCGTTCGCAATCCTTAGCGACTTTTCCAGGCTGACCGGCCCCCCGAGCCGCCGCCCGCCGATCTCGAGGAAGACCTGGTTGGCGATATAGTTGTTGGAGGCGCGGAAGAGTTCGGCGACGATTTCCGAAAGGGTGCGCGACTGGCGGTGAACATAGACCGGCTTCAGTCCCTCGGGGACCGTTCCGGTCGAGATCCCGCCGTTCACGCCGCCCCCGGCCCGCTCGATGAACGCGGCGATCAGTTCGCCGGCATATTGGAGGCTGACCGCCGGGTCCTGGCTCAGACTGATGCGGCCCGCGCCGTTCGGGCCTCTCGCCCGGACTTGAGCGATCGCGAGCGGAGTGATCGGCGTCTGCTCTTCGGCCGAGCGCACCTTCTTGCCGCTGCGCACGGCGTAGATGGTGTTGAAGTTGACCGCGAGCGCGGAGTTCAGCGCGTCATACGCCTCGCCGTCATCCTCAATGCCGGGTATGCGGAGGTTCGAGGGATAGTAGCTCGCGTCGAGCACGATGCCCGCGATCGGCGCCTTGCCGACCTTTGCCACGAGCTCGGCCGCGAGGGGCTTCAGTTCCTCCGAGATCAGGAAAGGATCGCCGCCCCCGCGTATGTAGAGCGCGCGCTTGTCGTCGAGGTAGAAGCGGGTCTCGAAGCGGTAGTCGCCGCCCAGCGCCTCCATCGCGAGCCACGCTGTCACGATCTTGGCGACCGAGGCCGGGACAAACGGCCTGTCGGCGTTCTGGGCGACCAGCTCGTCGCCCCTGGCGTCCACCACCAGCACGACCGCCGATGGAGCAAGCGCCGCGACCTTCTCCTTGACGCCCGCCAGGGCGCAAACGGGGATGAGCAGCAAAGCGAGAGCGAGCAGCCGAGACCGCATGGAGATTCCGGCGCGAGCGTCAGCGTTTCGGGGTCGCCCAGGCCAGGAAGGCGCCGGTCGCGTCCGCCCCGATCGCGATGCGCCCGAACTCCGGGACGTCGAACGGCGGCCGGACAATCTTGCCGCCGTGACTCTGAACCGCCTGAGCGGTTTGATCGACGTCGTCGACTTCGAGATAGCTGAGCCAGTGCGGCGGATCGGCGTCGGGAACGATTCCACGCATGTCGAGGATGCCGGCGACGGGCTTGTCCCCCGCCTTGGCGACCCAGTAGGTGTGGTTCTGGTGCGGCGCCGGCATGCCCTCGAAGGTCCAGCCGGCTGTCGCGGCGTAGAAGTTTTTCGCCGCCTCGACATCGCGCGTGTAGAGCTCGTGCCAGGCGAAACTTCCGTGGGTCATGGGCTTCACTCCTTGTCGCCGCAATATACAACGCGTCCTTCCGAACGCTATCGCGCCCGCGCCGATTCGCCTGAATCATAACATCGTGACAGGCCGCGATCCGCGGGATTGAGTATAAGGGGCGCTTCGAGGCGCCCGCCGCATGGCCGGCGTTTCATGAACCATCCGGGGGGACAAGTCTGCGACATGCGAAATTTCGAGCTTCCAGGACGATCGCCGGCCGTCAGCCGAAGGGGCATGGCGGCGACCTCGCATGCCCTCGCGACGCTTGCGGCCATCGAGGCGCTGCGCGACGGCGGCAACGCCATCGACGCCGCGGTCACGGCATGCGCGGTGCAATGCGTCGTCGAAGCCGGTTCGACCGGCGTCGGCGGCGA
>DATNBG010000442.1:0-3003 GCA_035572075.1 Roseiarcus sp.
TGCTTCCGGGGGATTCGCCGACTTCAATCGGCAATGAACAAGGAACAACCGGCGCTCCTATATGATACGGGATTCGGTTGATCCGATCGCCCGGCGTTTCCGACAGCCGTGAAGGCGCTGGGTCGAGGCCAAGGCCATCGACGGAAGAATCGACAATTTCTTGACAGGCCAGGCTTGGGCATGATAGTGTTTTTCAGAATGATGCCGAAGACTGCTCGCGTTTCTCAGGAAGACCCAACGACCGAGCTTCGGCAGCCAAGACAGGAAGGACTGATACTAACGGCCCTGACCACCGACTCTCGCTGCAGGCGCCCCCTCCACCGGCCTTCGGCCGGTCCCCCTCCTCCGCCGTTTCACGGCAGGGGGGATAAGCACGGGCCTTTCCTCACCCGCGAGAGCGGGGGAGGGGGACCATGCGATAGGGCGTCCGGAAGGACGCCCGTCCTTCCGGACGGGCTATGGCATGGTGGAGGGGGCGAAACGGTCAGGCCCGATGACCGTTGGTATGAGAGAATCGAAAATGGCGCCGCAAGCCATTGGAATCGCTCAAAACGGACTCGGAAATGGCGGCCGGTCGGTTCGGGGGCAAACGAGAATCAATCAGGCGAATTTCGTATGAGTCGATGAGCGGGGACCACGGTTTCGTTCAGCGTCGCGCGGCGAAAAAGCCTCTCAGCATCGCCGCCGCCTCGCTCTCGCGCAAACCCCCGTAGACCTCGGGAGCGTGGTGGCAGGTTGGCTGGCGGAAGAAACGCGGGCCGTTGTCGACGGCGCCGCCCTTGGGGTCAGGGGCTGCGTAGTAGAGCCGGCGCAGGCGGGCGAGCGAGATCGCGCCCGCGCACATCGCGCAGGGCTCGAGCGTCACATAGAGATCGCAGCCCACGAGCCGCTCGGCGCCAAGTTTCGCCGCCGCCTCGCGGATGACCAGCATTTCCGCGTGCGCGGTTGGATCGTTACGTTCTCGGGCGCCGTTTCCGGCGCTCGCGATCACTTCGCCGTCGCGAACGAGCGCGGCGCCGATCGGCGCCTCGCCGCGCTTGTCCGCCGAACGCGCCTCGGCGAAGGCGACGCTCATCGGATCGGCCTTCATCATCTCTCCGGTCAAACGCGCTTGCCCTCCGGACAAACCCCTTTTTCGTTTGGCGGCCGGCGCCGTTCGGGCTTAGGACAGGCGGCCGCCGGCGCCAATGCGGCGGATGGGCCTCATACGAAACGAGCCATGAGCGACGACCAAGCGGAAGCCGCGGTCCGGGAGGTCCGCGCGGGCCAACGGATCGCCAAGGTCATGGCGCGCGCGGGCGTCTGCTCCCGCCGCGACGCCGAGGCCTGGATCGCCGAAGGGCGGGTCAGCGTCAATGGCGTGACGCTCTTAAGCCCGGCCTTCAACGTGAGCGAAACCGATGATGTGCGCGTCGACGGGAAGCCGCTGGCCAAGCCCGAGCGCACGCGTCTCTTCCTCTTCCACAAACCAAGGGGGCTCGTCACCACGGCGCGGGATCCCGAGGGGCGGCCGACGGTTTTCGACACGCTGCCGCAGGGCCTCCCGCGCCTCGTCGCGGTCGGCCGGCTCGACATCAACACCGAGGGGCTGCTTCTGCTTACCAACGACGGCGGGCTCGCGCGCGTGCTCGAACTGCCGTCGACCGGGTGGCTCCGCCGCTACCGCGTGCGCGCGCATGGGACGATCGGCCAGGCGGCGCTCGATCGTCTCGCCGGCGGCGTCGCGATCGACGGCGTTGACTACCAAGGCGTCGAGGCCCGGCTCGACCGCGAGCAGGGCGCGAATTCCTGGCTCACCCTGGGCCTGAGAGAGGGAAAGAACCGGGAGATCAAGAAAATCCTCGAGCACCTGGGTCTGGCGGTCAACCGGCTGATCCGCGTCTCCTTCGGGCCGTTCGAACTCGGCGATCTCTCCGAAGGAGAGGTCGTCGAAGTGCGCACGCGGGTGCTGCGCGATCAATTGGGCGTGAAGCTCGCCAAGGAGGCCGGCGCCAATTTCGACCTGCCGCTGATTGTTCGCGATGCGCCGGCGCCTGAGCCAGGGCCAGGCGAGCGGCCGCAAGGCGAACGGGGGCGCGAGAACCCGGCGGTGCAACGGCGATCCGATCGGGGAGTGGGCGGCGCGGGTCGGGCGGAGCGTGATCGTGCGCCGCGCCAGGCGCTGCCAAAGTCTTCGACGCCCGACCGCCGGCGCAAGCATGTCTCGGTCCTGCGGTCCGAAATCGCCGCCCACGCCTCGAACGCCAAAGGGCCCCGCATGCGGGTCGAGCGCGGCTCAACGCAGGACCGCAAGGGGCGGACGGTGGCGATCGAGCGCCGCTCCCGCGCGCATGACGCCGAGTCCGGCCGGCCCGGCCGCGAACCGCCGGAGCGCGGCCGCCGGCCAACCCGATTCGACTCGAAGGCCGCGCGCGACGGCAAGGGCCGCGGACGGATCGGCGCGCCTGAGCGCAGCGGAACCGCGCCGGGCGGCGCGTTCAAGCCGGGGGCCGAGCGAGACGGGGGGCCAAAGGGACGCAAGTCAGCCGACGGCAAGAGCGAGCGCTCCGGTCCTCGCGATCAGCCGCGCCGCTTCAAGCCGCGCAAAGGCTCGGCGCGCAGCCCAGGCGCCGAACGCCGGGACGGGCGGAATGGGCCCTGGCCAGGCGAAAATCGGGCCACGAGGACGAAGCCCCCGCGCACGGGTCCCGGCCGCGGCAAAGGCCCGCCGCCCGGCCCGCGCCGGCCGCCGCGAAAGCGCTGAGGTGCGCATTGTCGGCGGGCGCCTCAAGGGCCGCGCGCTTGCAGCGCCGTCGTCGCGCGCCATCCGGCCGACCTCGGAGCGCCTGCGCGAGTCGATCTTCGATATTCTCGAGCACCGCTTCCCCGGCCGGATCGACGGCGCGCGCGTGGTCGACCTTTTCGCCGGAACCGGGGCGCTGGCGATCGAGGCGCTGTCGCGCGGCGCGCGCTTCGCGCTCCTCGTCGACAATGCGGCGCAGGCGCGCGCGCTTCTGCGCGCCA
>DATNBG010000443.1:0-3975 GCA_035572075.1 Roseiarcus sp.
GGATCTGCCGCTCTACGCCGGATGCGCAAGGCCGATGCGCCGGCGCCTCGTGACGGCGGAGCACGTTCATGGACCCACCGGGCTTAACGGTCCGGCGCTCCCACCGCCGTCGATGCCCGTGCAGAGCCAGCACGGGGTGCAATATCTGATCGAGACCTTCCGCCGGGCTGAGCCCGGATCGATCACCCTGGTCACGCTCGGGCCGCTGACGAACATCGCGATGGCGCTCATCGAAGCGCCGGATATCGCGCCGCGCATCGGCGAGATCGTGGCCATTCTCGGCACGTGGTCGGAGAACGGAAACATCACGCCTGCGGCCGCCTTCAACGAATATGTCGATCCCGAGGCCGCCGACGTCGTGCTCACGAGCGGCGTCCCATTGACGATGGTGCCGATGGACGTCACTCACCAGTGCCTGACGACGCCGTCGCGCCTCAAGGCCCTGCGCGCCAACAAGAACGCCTGCTCCGTCGCCGCGGCCGACATGCTCGCATTCTCCGAATCCTTCGACATCGCCAAATATGGCTGGGAAGGCGCGCCGCTGCACGACCCTTGCGCCATCGCCTATCTCTTGAACCCGGCCATGTTCGGCGGCCGCAGGGTCAATGTCGTGGTGGAGACGGCCGGAATTTATACTTCCGGCATGGCGGTCGTCGACTGGTGGCGCGTCACCGACCGTGAGCCAAACGCGATGTTCTTTCGCCAGGTGGACGTCGAGGGCTTCTATGCGTTGTTGACGGAGCGGCTCGGACGGCTGCCCTAAGGCAGCGTCCCCAGAAAAAAGTTGACCCTTTGGTCAGGCTCCACCTATCCTGAATGCGACGGGGATCGCGGCTCGGGTGGCGCTGTTGATGAAAGATACGCGAGGCGCGCCCCCCGGGCTGCTCCCCCAGGACGTCATCCGCAAGAAGCGGGACAGGCAACCCCTGAGCGCGGACGAGATCCGCTTTTTCATCGACGGCGCGACGAAAGGGTCCGTCTCCGAGGGGCAGATCGGCGCCTTTACGATGGCGGTCTTCCTTCAGGGCATGGGAATCGACGAGGCGGCGGATCTGGCGCTCGCCATGCGCGATTCCGGCCATGTGCTGGATTGGTCTTCCACTGGGATCGAAAGCGCGCGCCTTATCGACAAGCACTCCTCAGGCGGCGTCGGCGACGAGAAGATCACGCTGCTCGCAGCGCCGCTCGCGGCGGCCTGCGGGGTCTACGTTCCCAACCTTTCGGCGCGCGGGCTCGACTATTGCGCCGGCGAGGTCGACCTGCTCGACGCGGTCCCCGGATACCAGACCGCGCCGCCGATCGAGCTTTTCATGCGCACAGTCGAAGAGGCCGGCTGCGCGGTGATCGGCCCCACGCTCGATCTCGCGCCGGCCGACCGGAAGCTCTTCTTCGTGCGCGATGTCACCGCGACGGTGGAGAGCGTTCCGCTCATCACCGGCTCGATCGTCTCGAAGAAGCTCGCCGTCGCTCCGCGCGGTCTTGCGATCACCGTCGGGTCTGGCTCGGGGGCCTATATGCGGACCCTCGACGATGCACGCCGCCTTGCCGGGTATATGGCGGAGGTCGCGGCGCGGGTCGGGGTTCCGAGCGTGATGCTGCTCACCGACCTGGACTGCGTCTTGGGGACATCCGTAGGCAATGCGGTCGCGGTCCAGGAGACAGTCGATTTCCTTCTCGGGCGCGCCCGCGATCCGCGGGTCCTCGACCTTGTGCTGTCCGTCGCCGCGGAGATGGTCGTCCTCGCGCGCGTCGAGCCGGACCTGGCGGCAGCCCGGCGCCTTGGCGAGGCGCGGCTCGCGGATGGCGCCGCCGCGGAGCGTTTCGGACGGATGGTGAAAGCGCTTGGCGGGCCAGGCGACTTCTTGGAGCGCTCGCAGGCCTATCTGCCCGCGGCGCCGGTGGCGCGTCCCGTTCCGCCGGCCGAGTCCGGCTTTGTCGCCAGCATGGACGCGGGCGCGGTCGGCCGCGCCCTGGTCGCGCTTGGCGGCGGCCGCAAGCATCCGGACGGGGAGATCGATCTTTCGGTCGGATTCGCCAATTTCGCGGGAGTCGGCGCGGAAGTGTCGCGCGACAGGCCGCTCGCTGTCATTCACGCGCGCAACGACGACGATTTCGCGCGAGCGGCGGCGCAGATCCGCGCTGCCGTTCGTGTGGAACCGGAGCCGACGGCAAACGCGGGACCGATCGTAAAAGAGAGAATCGCGCGGAGCGTGTGATGATGCGAGCGCTCTCCGCGCACCCGAAGACGACGCCGGTGCGGGGCTGGCGCCTGCTTTCGCCGGTCGTTTTCCAATTCATGGTCCGCGGGAGCGCTTATCGTCCCGGGGGTATGGCGTTCTGCTAGGTTCTGCCCGAGCTTGGGCGCGCAGCCGATGGAGGGAGAGTAACATGTCACAGAAGTCCGGACGTGAATTGGGCGGGGAGGAAATCTCGCGCCGGTCGTTCCTGCAGGCATCCGCCGGGGCGGCTTTCGCCGGCGCCGGCGCGTTGGCCTCGCCACGGATCGCCGCCGCCGCGCAGGGCGGGCTTGTGGCGCTCGTTCACACCCAGGCCGCCGGCGACAACGGTCCGATCGACTCGATGATCGCGGCGCTGAAAAAGCTCTCGGCCGAGAAGAAGTTCCCGATCCGCACGATCTACGCACAGGACGCCGCGACCTACGGGACGATCTTCAAGAGCCTCGCGGACGCCAACGCGTCGATCATCGTCGCGACGTTCAACGAGGTCGCGGAGCCTATGAAGGCGCTCGCGCCGAAATATCCAAAGACCAAGTGGATCCAGATTTTCGCCGACCCGATCGAGCCGCCGATCCCGAATTTCGAGACGGTTTCCTATGACTATTACCTCGGCTGCTATCTGTCGGGCCTGTTCGCGGCCAAGATGTCGAAGACCGGCAAGATCGGCTATATCGGCGGCGTGAGCCTGCCGCCCCTCAACGCGGACGTGAACTCGCTCAAGGCCGCGATCGCTTCGGTCAATCCCAGCGCCACGTTCACCCCGGCCTTCGCCGGTTCGTTCCAGGACCCCGCCAAGGGCCATGAGATCGCCAGCCAGATGTATCAGGGCGGCGTCGACTACATCCAGACTGATTCCGCCGCCACCGACACCGGAATCATCCAGGCCGCGAATGAGGGCGAGGGCCGGATGGTCAGCGCCATCTCGCCCGCCCAATACAAGATCGGTCCAAAGACGGTCGTGGCGCTCGTTTCGCTCGATTTCGGCCAATCGCTCTACAATGAGGTTTCGAAGGCGCTCGGCCCCGAGTTCAAGGGCGGACACCTGGCGACGGGCCTCGGGACCGGGGTGATCGATTTCGTTCTTTCGCCGGTTTGGAGCGAGCAGGGCCCGAAGGATCTGATCGAAAAGGCAAAGACCGTGTGGCCCGGCATCGAGAAGGCCAAGGCTGACATCATCTCCGGCGCCCTCAAGCCGCCGTTCAACACGAAGCTCTGACAGCGCCGTTGCGTCTTGCCGGGCCGCGTTCGCGGCCCGGCGCCCATCTGACCTTGAGGAAGACGCGCCACGAGGTTTTGTGAAGATGGTCGAAGCTTCGGCCGCGCCGGCGCTGAACTGCCGCGACATTTCTGTCCGCTATGGCGACTTTCCCGCGCTGACCGGAGTGAGCGCGGCGTTTGCGCCCAGGCTCATCCACGCTGTCGTCGGGCAGAACGGCGCCGGCAAGACGACTTTCGCGCGCGTCGTCGCCGGGCTGGTGAAACCCGTTTCGGGCGCCGTTGAGATCGGCGGCCGCGAGCTCGCGCCCGGCCACGTCAACCAGTCGCGCCAGGCCGGAGTCGAACTCGTCCACCAGAGCTTCGCCTTGCCTCCCTCCTTTACCGTCGCGGAGGCGATGGAGTTCGGGGCCAGGCAGGGACGCCCGATCTTCACCCGGCGCGAACTCGAGGCGCGCTGGACCCGCCACCTCCGCAATCTCGGCGTCGCGGCGAAGCTGGGAGATCGCATCCGCGATCTGCC
>DATNBG010000444.1:0-2711 GCA_035572075.1 Roseiarcus sp.
TCGGGCGGGTCGACGGCGAGCGCTCCGCTGGCGAGATTCTGCGCAGCGCCGGGATGAGCGACGAGAGCGGCCGCCAGTTTTTCAAACGCCTCTGGGAGCACGACCTCGTCGTATTCGACGCGAAACCCGCTTAAGCCCGCATCACGCAGCGAAAGCCGACGTGGCTCGTGGACGTGTCGACCGGCTCGGCGTGCCGCGCCGCCGGGCGATAGCGGCGGCAATAGTTCGGCGCGCACAAATGCGAGCCGCCCTTCAGCACCTTGCGGGGAATGCGGATCGCGGGCTGGCAGGAATCGTAGCTCTCTTGCTCCGGGCCGCCGCGCGGATTCTGCGGCACGCAGCACGCCTTGGCCGCGTCGGCCGGATGGCGCGACGACCAGAAATCGGCGGTCCATTCCCACACATTGCCGATCATGTCGTAGAGTCCATACCCGTTCGGCGGGAACGCCCTCACCGGTGACGTGCGCTCGAAGCCGTCCTCTCTCAGGTTCTCGTGGGGAAAAGCGCCCTGCCAGGTGTTGGCCATTTGCTTACCACCGGGCGAGAACTCCTCGCCCCAGGCATAGTCGGCGCCGTCGAGGCCGCCCCGCGCCGCGAATTCCCACTCCGCCTCGGTCGGCAAGTCCTTGCCCGCCCAGCGCGCGTAAGCCTCGGCGTCGCGATAGGCGACATGCACGACCGGATGGTCGTCCATGCCGCTGATCGAAGAGCGCGGCCCGTAGGGCCTCTTCCAGTCGGCGCCGAACTTGAACCGCCACCATTGCGACCAGTCCCTGAGATCGACCGGCCCCTTGGGAGGCGAAAAGACCAGCGATCCCGCTTTCAGCATGTGCGGCAGCGCGCCCGGATAGTCCTCGGCCCTCGGCGCGATCTCGGCGAAGGTCACATGGCCCGTGGCGTTGACGAACTTGCGGAACTGGCGGTTGGTCACCGGCGTCCGGTCGATCCAGAACGCGCCGACGCTGACCCGGTGGACCGGCGCTTCTTCCGGGTAGCGCCCGTCCGAACCCATGCGGAATTCCCCGCCGGCCAGGAAGACCATGTCGGCGAGCCGGTCCGCGGGTTCCGTCTCGCTGGACTTGGAGATCTGGCCCGATGAACTCATGGGTTCCCTGCTGCCGGGATGGCGCCAATGAGAGGCATATCATCAATTCGCGCCAATGCGATCCCTCGGAGGCCGAGCGTCTTCCCCGATGCGCATAAACGTTGGCGAGCGCCTATATAGGGAATTGGCGCCGGCCGCGGGGGGCTGGCGCCTTCGGTCAGGGACCGTGTAGAAACCACCGACCACCCCATTCCGTTGCAGAAGGATACCGCCATGCCCGCCTCCGAGATCGTCATCGCCAGCGCCAAACGGACCCCGGTCGGCTCATTCAACGGCGCCTTCGGCTCGACCCCCGCGCACGACCTCGGCGCCGTCGCGATCAAGAGCGCGCTCGAAGCGGCGAAGGTCGAGGCGGGCGAGGTGGACGAGGTCATCCTCGGCCAGATTCTCACGGCCGCCCAGGGGCAGAATCCGGCCCGCCAGGCGGCGATGAAGGCCGGGATCCCTCAGGAAAAGACCGCCTTCGGCGTCAATCAGCTCTGCGGCAGCGGCTTGCGCGCGGTCGCGCTCGGCATGCAGCAGATCGCGGGCGGCGACGCCCATATCATCGTCGCGGGCGGCCAGGAATCGATGTCGATGGCCCCCCATGCCGCCTATCTGCGCAGCGGCGTCAAGATGGGCGAAATGAAGCTCGTCGACACGATGCTGCAGGACGGCCTCATCGACGCCTTCCACGGCTATCACATGGGCAATACGGCCGAGAACATCGCCAAGAAATGGCAGATCACCCGCGAGGAGCAGGACCGGTTCGCCGTCGGCTCGCAGAACAAGGCGGAGGCCGCGCACAAGGCCGGCCGCTTCAAGGACGAAATCGTGCCGGTGACGGTCAAGACGCGCAAGGGCGACATCGTCGTCGACGCCGACGAATATCCCCGCGCGGGCTCCACTTACGACGCGATGGCCAAGCTCAAGCCGGCCTTCTCGAAGGATGGAACGGTGACCGCGGGCAACGCCTCGGGAATCAACGACGGCGCGGCGGCGACCGTCCTCATGAGCGCCGCGGAGGCCAAGCGGCGGGGCCTGACGCCGATCGCCCGCATCGTCGCCTGGGCGACGGCTGGCGTCGATCCGGCGATCATGGGCTCGGGGCCGATCCCGGCGACCCGCAAGGCGCTCGAAAAAGCGGGCTGGTCGGTCAAGGACCTCGAACTGGTGGAAGCCAATGAAGCCTTCGCCGCCCAGGCGCTCGCGGTCAACAAGGACCTCGGCTGGGACCCGGCGATCGTCAACGTCAACGGCGGGGCGATCGCCATCGGCCATCCGATCGGCGCCTCGGGCGCGCGGGTCCTGACCACGCTGTTGCACGAAATGGCGCGCCGCAACGTCAAGAAGGGCCTCGCGACCCTTTGCATCGGCGGCGGCATGGGGATCGCGATGGCGGTCGAGCGGTAACGATCGCCGCCCAAGCGCCGCCCTGTCCTCCCCCGCTTTGCGGGGGAGGGGGACCGCCCATAGCCCGTCGAAAGACGGGCGTCCTTGCGGACGCCCTATAGGGCGGTGGAGGGGGCGGCGCGGGTCAGAAACGGAAGCCTTGGGAGGAAACAATGGCGAGGGTTGCAGTCGTCACCGGCGGCACGCGCGGCATCGGCGCCGCCATCTCGAAGGC
>DATNBG010000445.1:0-4638 GCA_035572075.1 Roseiarcus sp.
CGACGCTCGTCTTCGGCTCGGGCATGTCGGCGGCGATCGCGCTCTTTCTGAGCCTCGGACCTGGCGCCCACGTGGTTGCGCCGCGCGCGATGTATTGGGCCTTGCGCGCCTGGCTCGCTGGCGAAGCGCCGGCGTTCGGAATGAGCGTCGATTTCGTCGACGCCGAGGATTTGCTGGCGTTGACGCGGGCGGTGAAGCCGGGCCAGACAAAACTTGTCTGGCTCGAGACGCCGAGCAATCCGTTATGGGGCGTAAGCGACATCGAAGGCGTGGCCCGCGCCGCTCATGCGGCGGGCGCGGTTCTCGCGGTCGACTCGACCTGCGCCACCCCCGTTTTCACGCGCCCGATCGCCCTCGGCGCCGACGTGGTGATGCACTCGGCGACCAAGTATCTCAACGGGCATTCCGACGTCATAGCGGGAGTCCTGTGCTTCGCGAAGGACGACGCGCTGAGCGCGCGGGCGCGAACGATTCGTCAGTCGCATGGAATGATCCTCCACCCGTTCGAGGCGTTCCTCCTGATCCGGGGATTGAGAACGCTCGACTTGCGGGTGCGGGCAGCGGCGGCTAACGCAATGGAATTGGCCAATCGCCTCTCCAATCATGCGAGCGTATCCACGGTGCTCTATCCAGGGCTTCCGCATCACTCGGGGCACGATGTCGCGCGCCGCCAGATGAAGGGCGGATTCGGCGGAATGCTGTCGATCCGCGTCCGCGGCGGCGCGGACGCCGCGATCGCGGCCGCGGCGCGGGTGCGCCTATGGAAGCGCGCGACCTCGTTGGGCGGGGTCGAATCGCTCATCGAACATCGCGCCTCGATCGAGGGCGCGGGCTCGCCATGCCCGCCTGACCTCTTGCGGCTGTCCGCGGGAGTCGAGGACGTTGAGGACCTGTGGCGGGATATCGACGAGGCGCTCACGGGGTAGACCGCCTCGCCGCCGCCACACAATGGCCGAACAAACGCTTCAGCCCGTTCAAGAGCCGTTAAGCTGAGGCATGGCTTCGTCGACGCGCTTCCATAGGGGAAGGATTCGCGGCCGCGGCGAACGTCGACGAGGAAAACGAAGTCCACCGGCGTTGGCGGCGGACCTTTGACGGGGACTTCCGCGTTGTGCCGCATGTCGCGCTCTTGCGGCAATCGGGAAAGGGTTCTCCATGCGTCACCTGCGGAACGCATTGGCGGCGGCGCCGCTTCTCTTCGGGGCGTGCGCGCCGATGGCGCTTGTCGCGCCGGCCTTGGCTCAGACCTGCGCGTGCGCGCCCGAGGGCGCGACTGGCGCGGCCGCGGGCGGCTACGTCATTCAGGCCGACGAGCCGCCGCCGCCCTTGCCGGAGTACGACCAGCCGCCGATTCCCGCGCCCGGCTATTATTGGACGCCGGGCTATTGGGCCTGGAACAATTACGACTATTACTGGGTGCCCGGCGCATGGGTCGAGCCGCCGCAGCCGGGATTGCTGTGGACGCCCGGCTACTGGGCGTTTGTCGGCGGCGTCTATGCCTTCAGGCCCGGCTATTGGGGCCCGCGGGTCGGCTTCTACGGCGGCGTCGACTACGGATACGGCTATGCCGGCTCAGGCTATCAGGGCGGCCGCTGGGACAACGGACGCTTCTTTTACAACACCACGGTGAACAATGTCGCGGGCGCCCACATAACCAATGTCTATAACCAGCCGATCGCCCGCAATGCGACCATCAATCGCGCGAGCTTCAACGGCGGGGCAGGCGGAGTGACGGCGAGGCCGACGACTGAAGAATTGCAGGCGGCGAAGGAGGCTCGCGTCCAACCGACGAAGCAGCAGATCAATCAGGCGCGCGCCGCAGGCATGAGAAGCGAGCAGTTCGTGTCCACGAACCGGGGCAAGCCGGCGGTCGCCGCGACCGAGCACGCAGGGGAATTCAAGGGAAAGGGTGTGATCCCCGCGAAGGCCGCGGGCAAGGCCGCCTTGGCGGCGCCGACAGCGCCCGCGCCCGCCAGAAACGTCCTGCCCGAGAACAGAGAAAAACCGCCGACCGCCGGAAAGCCGGCCGCGCCAGGATTGGCGCCCAACGCGCCCGCGACCGCGGGGAAGCCGCCCGCGGCGGAAAAACTCGGCAAGCCCGAGGCGGCGCCCGCCCCGGCCAAGCCCGAGGCGAAGCCGCCGGCGGCCGAGAAACTGGCCAAGCCCGAGGCGGCGCCGAGCCCGCCGAAGATCGAGGAGAAGCGTCCCGCGGCCGGGAAACCGGCCAGGCTTGAGCCGCCAAAAGTCGAACAGCGGCGCCCGGCCGAGCAGCCCATGAGGGCCGCGCCGCCGAACGCGCCGCAAAGGGCGCTCGAGCGTCCGCCCGCTCAAGTCCCGCGTCCACCCGTTCAGCTCGAGCGCAGGGCAGCGCAGCCGGAGCGCAGGCCGGAGGCGTGCGGGCGGCCGGGACTGCCGCCCTGTCCTAAGTGAACGCCGGGAGGAGGGATCGCCCTCCTCCAGGTTGACCCGATTTCAGCCGCGCCGCGAATCCGGCTAAACGGGACGCGATGTATCGCAACATGTTCCTGGTCGGCGGCTGGACGATCGTCTCCCGGCTGACCGGCTTCCTGCGCGACATGGCGCTCGCCGCGCTTTTGGGCGGCGGGGCGCTCAACGACGCCTATGTCGCGGCGATCAAGCTGCCCAACCAGTTCCGCCAGATCTTCGGCGAAGGCTCGTTCAACGCCGCCTATCTTCCGACCTACACCCGCGTGCTCGAGCAGGGAGGCCCCGAGGAAGCGGGCCGGTTCGCGAGCCAGGTGTTCACGCTTCTCATCCTGTCGCAGATCGTCCTGCTCGGTGTCGTGTACCTCGACATGCCGCTGCTCGTGCGGCTGACTTCGCCCGGCTTCGTCAGCCAGCCCGACAAGTTCGCCGCGGCCGTGGCGATGTCGCGCATCATGTTCCCTTACATCGCCCTCATCGCCGTCTTCGCGCTGCATCAGGGGACGCTCAACGCCAACAACGCCTGGGGAACGCCCGCTTTCGCGCCCGTTGCGGCGAACCTGTGCATGATCGGATTTCTCGCCTTCGCCGTCCTGTTTCCAAACGTCTCGCCCGGCGCCGCCGGCATGGCGAGCTGGGGGTTTCTCGCCTCCGGCTTGACCCAGCTCGTCATCGTCGCCGTGGACGCCCGCCGGCGCGGATTGCTGGAGCGGCTGGCCTGGCCGCGGTTGACCCCCGAGGTGCGGCGGTTCCTGTGGATGCTGGGGCCCGCGATCGGCATTTCGGCCAGCTACCAGATCGGCGCGCTGGCCGACCAGATCGTGGGCTCCCTCCTGCCGACGGGCGGTCTCTCCGCGATCAGCTATGCCGACCGGCTTTATCAACTGCCGGGCGGAGTCATCGTGATCGCCGTCGGCTCGGTGCTGCTCAGGGAGATGTCCGCCCTCATCGCGCTCGGCGACGAGAAAGGGGCGCTCGCCGCCCAGAACCGCGCCGCTTCGCTGACGCTCGCGCTCGGCGCTCCGTTCGTGGTCGCGTTTCTGCTCATTCCCGACCTCATCGTCGCGGTCGCCTTCGAGCACGGGGCCTTCAAGGCCCATGCGACCCATGCGGCCGCGGGCGTGCTTGCAGCCTACGCGCTTGGCATGCCGGCGCTGTTTGTCGATCGGATCGCGGCGGCGAGCTTCCTGTCGCGCGGCGACACGGCGACGCCGCTCAAGGTCACGCTCGTCGGCGTTGCGGTCAATGTGGCGCTCAAGATCGCGCTGTTTCGGCCGCTGGGCGCGCCGGGCCTGGCGCTCGCGACGGCGGCGGGCTTATGGATCAAGGTCGCCGGCGTTTTCGCGCTCGCGCGGCGGCGCGGCTGGACCGCGCCCGACGCGCGCCTGCTCGCGACCGCGGCCGCGACGCTCTTTGCGGCCGGCGCCCTTGCGCTGACGCTGACGCTGGCCGACGAAAAGCTCATCGCGCTGCTGTCGCACCTCCCGCGCTTCGCGCGCGAGGCGAGGCTCCTGGGGCTGACCGCGATCGGCGCCATCGTCTATTTTCTCGCGCTGGGCGCCGGGCTATGGCTCACCCGCGCCATGCCTGCGGCGCTTGTCAGGCGAGCGCGGCGCGCGCTCAAGCTCGCCCGGTGAGCCGCGCAATCTCGCTTGACGCGCACGCCGGCAGGGCTTCCAGTCCGCCTATGGAGGGGCATCCGATGAGCGTTCAGGCGCGCGATCTCGCGGTCGAGTTCGCCTACCGGTTCGGCCGCGTGCCGACGGTCAGCCGCGCGCCGGGCCGCGTCAATCTGATCGGCGAGCATACCGACTATAACGACGGCTTCGTCATGCCTGCGGCGCTTGAATTCGCGACCCTGACCGCGGCCTCGCAACGGTCCGACCGGCGCCTCAGGGTCTATTCCATGACGATGGACGAAGCGCGCGAGTTCGATCTCGACGCTCCGCCCGCGGCCAGCGGCGACTGGTCCGATTATGTCCTCGGGGTCGCGCTGATGCTGGAGAGGACCGGGTTCAACCTTTCGGGCGCGGATCTCATCGTCTGGAGCGATGTCCCGATCGGCGCGGGCCTGAGCTCGTCGGCGGCGCTCGAAGTCTCCTGCGCGCATGCGCTTCTGACCGAGAGCGGCTTTCCGTTCGATCCGGTCGAGATCGCCACGGTCTGTCAACGGGCCGAAAACGGCTTCGTCGG
>DATNBG010000446.1:0-10393 GCA_035572075.1 Roseiarcus sp.
CGACCTCGTATGGGCGTCGTTTCCGTGCCAGGACCTCTCGCTCGCGGGAAGCTATCGCGGTCTCGGTCGCGAGCACGATGACTCGCGGACGCGGTCCGGCACATTCTGGCCGTTCTGGAAACTGATGCGGAGCCTCGTTGAACATAGCCGGGCTCCCCGGACGATTGTCCTGGAAAACGTGTTTGGATGTCTGACGTCGCATGGGGGTCGGGACTTCGCCGCGATTGCATCGGCGCTGTCCGATTCGGACTACAACTTCGGCGCGACGGTTATCGACGCGTCCGATTTCGTCCCGCAATCGCGGCCCCGCGTGTTCTTCATTGCGGCTCACGGAGACCACGCGATTCCAAAGTCCCTTGCCGGCCTAGAGCCTCAGGAATTCTGGCATCCGGCTACGCTTGTTCACGCATACGAGCGCATTGACGTGCAAGCCAAGAAAAAGTGGGTCTGGTGGAATCTTGCGCGGCCTGCGAGGCGGAATTCAGTGTTCGCGGACGTTATCGAAGACGAGCCGACCGGCGTAACGTGGCACACCGCTGCCCAAACGAATTACCTTCTTCAGTTGATGTCGCCGCTCAATCGACGAAAGGTGGAAGAGGCAAAGAGGACCGGCCGCCGCACCGTCGGCGCGGTCTATCGGCGCACTCGCCCAGACGAATACGGCGTAAGCCGCCAGCGAGCCGAAGCGCGCTTCGACGACACCGCCGGATGCCTTCGGACTCCCGCGGGCGGTTCGTCTCGCCAGACAATCGTCCTGGTCGAGGGCGAGAGCGTGAGGTCGCGACTGTTGTCAGCGCGCGAAGCGGCGCGGCTCATGGGCTTGGGAGACGATTACCGCCTTCCCCAACGCTACAACGACGCCTATCACGTCTGCGGGGATGGCGTCTGTGCACCCGTCGTGCGGCACATCGCTGCGCATGTTCTCGAGCCAATACTTAACGAGAACAGGGCCGCGGAAACGATCGCGGCGTAGAGGGCTACACTGGCGACGATTGATTCTGAGCCTCGCAACGTGGGCGACCGAGAGACCTACGACCGCTCGGCGGTCATGCGCGCGGTCAAATCGCGCGACACCGGCGCGGAGCGGGCGGTGCGCGCCCTTCTGCGGCCGATCGCCTCAGGTTACCGGTTGAACCGCGCCGACCTGCCGGGCAAGCCCGACATCGTTTACATCGGGCGAAAACTCGCGATCTTCGTCCACGGCTGCTTCTGGCACGGACACGATTGCGCGCGCGGCGCGCGCATGCCGAAGGCCAACGCCGACTATTGGCGCGCCAAGATCGCCCGTAACCGGGCGCGCGACGAAAAGACGCTCGCCGCCTACGCCGCAATGGGCTGGCGGGCGCTCACCGTCTACGAGTGCGAGCTCAAGGACAAGGCTCGGCTCCGCGCCCGCCTCGCGGAGACCCTGCGCCCGGGGTAGGCGGCCGCAAGTTCCCTTTGCGCCCCTATCTTTCGGCCTTGCACCATAACCTGCCGCAGTGCACCATCGCGACCTCATGGCCCTCGCGACCCCGCTCCCCTCGGACGAGCCCGACAAGGACCGCCCGTTGCGCGACGACATCCGCCTGCTCGGCCGGATTCTCGGCGACACGGTGCGCGAGCAGGAGGGCGAGGAGGTGTTCGAACTGGTCGAGCGGATTCGCCAGGCCTCGGTCCGCTTCCACCGCGACAACGAGGCCGCGGCGCGGCGCGAGCTCGAATCCACGCTCGACAGCCTCTCCGCCGACCAGACGCTCGCGATCGTGCGCGCCTACAGCTATTTCTCGCATCTCGCCAACATCGCCGAAGATCGGCATCACATCCGCCGCAACCGCGCGCACGCGATCTTGGGCTCGGCGCCGCGCCCGGGCTCGCTCGCTTACGCCTTTCAGCGCACGGGCGAGATGGGCGTCGAGCCCACAGCGCTCAGCCGGTTCTTCGATTCGGCGCTGGTGAGCCCGGTGCTCACCGCCCATCCGACCGAGGTGAGGCGCAAGAGCACGCTGACGAGGGAGCTCGAGATCGCGCAATTGCTCGACGAGCGCGAACGCCTCGCCGATCCGAGCGAGCTTGAGGCCAACGAGGAGCGGCTCAGGCGCGTCGTTCTCGTCCTCTGGCGCACCAACATGCTGCGCCAGACGAGGCTCAAGGTCATCGACGAGGTTGCGAACGCGCTCTCGTTCTACGACGACACGTTCTTCAACGAGCTGCCCCGCCTCTATGGCGCGATCGAGGACAGGCTCGATGGCCTTTGCGGCGGCAAGCGCGAAAAGGCGCTTCGCTCCTTCCTCCGGATCGGGTCGTGGATCGGCGGCGATCGGGACGGCAATCCGTTCGTGACCGCTGACGTACTCAACGAGGCCATGCGCCTCCAGAGCGCGCGGGCGATCAGCCATTACCTCGATGAGCTGCACGAGCTCGGCGCCGAGCTGTCGCTTGCCTCCAATCTCGCTTCGATGAGCGCCGAGCTTGCGGAGTTGGCGGAGACATCGGAGGATTCCGCCGCCGCCCGCCGCAAGGAGCCCTACCGGCGGGCCATCACGGGCATGTATTCGCGCCTGGCCAGGACCGCGAGCGAGCTCGACCATGTCGTTGCGCTGCGCCAGCCGATCGTCGAAAAGGCGCCTTACGCCTCGGCGGCGGAGTTCGGCGCCGACCTCGCGATCATCACGCGGTCGCTGAGAGAGACCAACGCCGGCATCGTCGCCCGCGGGCGGCTGCGCTCGCTTGAGCGCGCGGTCGATGTGTTCGGGTTTCATCTCGCGCCGATCGACCTCAGGCAGAGTTCGGATGTGCACGAGCGCACGGTGGCCGAGCTCTTCGGCTCGGCGTCGCCGGGGCTCGACTACAGGGGCCTGAGCGAGGCCGAGCGCGTCGAGCTCCTGCGGCGCGAGCTGGTTTCGCCGCGCCCGCTCGTCTCGCCTTTCATCGCTTACAGCGACGAGACGGCCGGCGAGCTTGCGCTCTTTCGCGCCGCCGCCGTGATCCGCATGAAATACGGTCCTGGCGCGATCCGGACCGCCATCATCTCGAAGACCGACAGCGTCTCGGACATGCTGGAGCTGGCGCTGATCCTCAAGGAAACCGGCCTCATCCGCGCCGGCGAGGCTTCGCTGCACATGGTCCCGCTGTTCGAAACGATCGAGGACCTGCGCGCCTGCACGGGCGTGATGGACCGGCTGCTCGCCGTCCCCGAATACCGGCGACTTGTCGATACGCTCGGGCGCGAGCAGGAGGTGATGCTCGGCTATTCCGACTCGAACAAGGACGGCGGCTTCGTCACCTCCGGCTGGGAACTCTACAAGGCCGAGATCGGGCTCGTGGAGGTGTTCCGCCGCCACGGCGTGCGCATCCGCCTGTTCCATGGCCGCGGCGGCTCGGTCGGGCGCGGCGGCGGCCCGAGCTACGAAGCGATCCTGGCCCAGCCCGGAGGCGCGGTCGAGGGGCAGATCCGGATCACCGAACAGGGCGAGATCATTTCGAGCAAGTACTCGAACCCCGAAGTCGGGCGGCGCAACCTCGAGACGCTCGTTTCGGCCACCATCGAGGCGACGCTGCTTCAGGATGAGAGCCCCGCGCCCGACCCCGGCTTTCTCGAGACGATGGAGGAATTGTCGCAGAGCGCCTACACCGCATATCGCGGCTTGGTCTACGAGACGGAGGGGTTCGAGCGTTATTTCTGGGCCTCGACCGTCATCACCGAAATCGCCGGCCTCAACATCGGCTCAAGGCCCGCCTCGCGCAAGAAGACGACCGCGATCGAGGATCTGCGGGCCATTCCCTGGGTGTTTTCGTGGGCGCAGTGCCGGCTCATGCTGCCGGGCTGGTACGGATTCGGCTCGGCGGTCAAGGCCTATGTCGAGGCCCACCCCACGGATGGCCTCCAGGCGCTTAAGGAAATGTATGTCCGCTGGCCGTTCTTCCGCACGCTTTTGTCCAACATGGACATGGTCATGGCGAAATCGAGCCTCGCCATCGCCTCGCGCTATGCGCGCCTGGTCGAGGATGTGCCCGTGCGCGAAAGAATCTTCGCCCGCATTTCGCGCGAATGGCGCGATTCGGTCGAGGCCCTCAACGCGATCATGGAGCAGGCGAAGCTGCTCGAGAGCAATCCGCTGCTCGACCGGTCGATCCGCAACCGCTTTCCCTATCTCGATCCGCTCAACCACGTGCAGGTCGAGCTCATGAAGCTCAATCGCTCGCGCGCGGCGAGCGAGAAGGTGCTGACCGGGATCCAGCTCACCATCAACGGCATATCCGCCGGCCTGCGCAATAGCGGGTGAGGGGCACGCGGATTTCCGCCGCGGCGACGGCGAAGACGTCGCGGACCATGGTCTGCAGCGGCTATTTCTTGATATACTGATCAAACAAAGCCTTATACGCGTCCGACAGACCGGCTTCATTGGCCTGCAAGAGCCTCGATCGATTTCGCCATGCGTCGAAGGCCCCTTGGAAAACCTCACGAGCGTGGCCGGAATAAAGCCGGCTCGCATACAAAGACAGTTTATATTTCAGGTATCTTTCAAGAACTGAATAGATTTTAACATCAGGTCCGATCGTTTTCCTGCAAATGTAAACGCAATTGGCGATAGAGATGAAGCCGTAATCGTACCCCTTGCCCCGCCTGCCCGGGAATGAATAATGGCAAACCCTCGCGTTTTCAGCGGACACCAGCGCATAGCCTAATCTCTCAAGTCTCAACGACGCATCCAAATCTTCATGATACGCGTACCCCGCGCCATAGCCAAGGGTTTCATCGAATCCAACTTCTCTCATCGCGTCGGTTCGAAAGCTCATACGAAAACCCGTGATATGCGGAATGCGCTTTGAATTTATGCCGTCAACAACGTCAACGTCATCCGTCCAGGTTGCGAGCCCAATCAGGCCGAAAGGATGCGGAAAAAGGCGGTTCTCGATCTCGTTTCGATAAGGCTGGACCGCACTCTTCAAACTCGCAAACGCGCCCTTCTTATAGGCAGGTTGCTCCAGCTCGGGCGGCGCCGCTTGAACGCCTAGGCCACTGACGCCGCCAACCTGTCGGCGCACATCCGCGTCGTAGATCTTCAGGACATTGCTTGCGAAACCGCGATGCCACATCGAATCGTCGTCGGGGAACATCACGATCGGCGCCTCGACAAGCTGAAGGCCGACGTTGCGCTGTCTCGCCGAGTTTGGCGCGTCCGATTTCACAACAATGGCGTTCTTGAATCGAAATTGCTCGCTTATCTGGCCAATTTCGGCCTTGACCGAATCATGATCGTCGCTCGCGTCGACAATTATCAAGCGTCCTGGCAATATTTCCTGTTTTAGGATCAGAGGAATAGACATTTTCAGCGCATTAACTCGATTTTTAGTTGCAATAACACAATCATATGGCATCTTGAACACCTTTCAGATCCAAATGCGCCCACATCTTAACTTTAATTCCTGCCTCGATCGACCAACAGATATGCCAAGTTAACTGCTCGGAGCAACCAGATCTTGTTCATGAGCTGGAGGGGCTTCTATCCCCCGCCCAACACCCCCTTCATCGCCAGATTGGTCTCCTGCGCGTAGCGGCGCGCGGCGTAGGCCTCGCCGAGCGTGCCCAGCACCTGGCCGGTTCCGCGCGCGGTGACGGCGAGCGTGTCAGCCTCGGCCTCGCTGAAGGCCTCGAGCGCCGCGCCAATGTTCTGGTCCGGGTGCAGCATCGTGTCGGGCAGATGGGCGATCGCCGCGACCGGGCCGCCGTCCTCGCCGTTCTCGATCGGCGAGGCGTGAGCTTCGGCGACGTGGATCAGCCCCCGGTAGCTCCCATCCTCGCCGATCGCGACCACCACATTGGCGCTGCCGACCGGATAGGCTTCGCGGAACGCCCGCGCCGACCGGTCGGCGCGAAAGACTGGGGGCGACCGAACCATCATGCGCCCGACGGTGAGATCGCGCAGCCAGCCGACGTCCTGGCCGCCGCGAATGGTCTCGCCGCGCAAATGGAGGCGCCAGGTGGTGAACGAATAGCCGAAGGTCGCGCGCACCGCGAGGGTGGTGGCGATCGAGGCGGCGAGCACGCCTCCGGCCACCCCGAGGTTGCCCGTGCTCTCCAGCACCAGAAAGGTCATGGTCAGCGGGCCCCCGACGATCGCCGCGCTCAGAGCGCCCATGCCGACCAGCACGCAGGCCGTGGTCTCGAGTCCCAGTCCCGGCGAGAGCGCGTCGAGGCCGATCGAATAAAGCTTGCCGAGGAGCGAGCCGACAAACAGCGAAGCAAAGAACATTCCGCCGCGGAAGCCCGACGCTAGCGATACGAAGCAGGCGGCAAACTTGAGCACGATGAGCGTCGTGACTTCGGTAGCGCTCATCGGCCAATAGAAGTCGAGCCCGATCGCGCCGTGACCTGCGCCGAGCACCTGGGGCGTGTAGAGCGCCATCGAGCCGACGATCAGCCCGCCGACGGCGGGGCGAACGAGACGCCAGCGCACCACCGCCCGGAACGCCCGCTCGATCAGCGCCGCGACCCGCATCGCGCCGACGCCGACCCCTGCTGCGACCAGGCCGAGCCCGATCAGCGCGCCATAATCGAGGAACGTCAGGGGCGCGACCGCGGGCGCGGTGATGTTGTAAGGCGCCCCGATGATCGCCTTGGTGGTGATCGCAGCGGCGAGCGAGGCGGCGAAAACGGGAATGGCGTTAGCGAGCGAATAGGCGCCGATGATCAGCTCGAAAGCGTAGAAGGCGCCGGTCAGCGGAGCGCCGAACGCCGCCGCGATCGCCCCGCCCGCCCCGCATCCGACCAGCATCCTCAAGTCCTGCCGGCGCAGGCGCGACTTCACGCCCAGATACGAGGCGAGGCCGGCCCCGATCTGCGCATAGCCCGCTTCGAGCCCGACCGACGCGCCCGAGCCGTTCGAGAGCACGGTCTGCGCCGCCACCAGCAGGCTCTGGCGCAGCGACATGCGCCCGCCGCGCAAGGCGTTGGCCTCCACCGGATCGATCGCCGGCGGCGCCTTCCTTCGCGTGAGCCAGAGGTCGATCAAGCCGAGGATAAGGCCGCCCAGCATCGGCGCGCCAAAGGCGGCGAGCGGCGCGACCCGCGCGGCCGCGCTCAGGCGGACGTCGAAGGGAATACCGTAAATCGTCATATGCGCGAAATTGACCAGCGTGGTCATCACCGCGACGCACAGGCCGGCAAGGACGCCGACCCCGATCGCCAGCGCGGTCAGGCCCAATTCGCTTCTGCGCAACCGCGCACGCACGGTCGCCACCATGACCAGCGCCGGGCGCGGCACGGAGATCAGGCGGGCGCGACGTTCACCCACGGAGCCCATGTTCAACCTTATGCATGGAGCGCGCCCGCCCTGCCAAGGGGCCAGCGGGTCAGCGCCCGGCTAGCGCCATGTCGTCGCGATGGATCATTTCGGCGCGTCCGGCCGTCCCCAAGATCTGCGCGATGTCGCGCGAATTGCGGCCGCGGATGCGCTCGGCGTGCAGGGCGTCATAGGCGATCAGCCCGCGCCCGATCTCCGCTCCCCGCTCGTCGCGAATGGCGACGCAGTCGCCGCGCGCGAACACGCCCTCGACCCGCGTCACCCCGGCCGGCAGCAGGCTTTTCCCCAAGGCGAGCGCCGCGGCCGCGCCGGCGTCGACGAACACCGCGCCCTTGAGCTCGAGCGACCCGCCGATCCAGATCTTGCGCGCGGCGACCGGATTGGACGGCGTGAGAAACCAGGTGCATTCCTCCCCGCCGGCGATCCGCGCGACCGGATGGATGACGCGCCCGTCGGCGATCACCATGTGCGCGCCGGCCGAGGTCGCGATGCGGGCGGCCTCGATCTTGGTGCGCATGCCCCCGCGCGACAGGTCCGACCCCGCTCCGCCGGCCATCGCCTCGATCTCCGGCGTGATTCGCTCGACGAGAGGCAGCAATCGCGCATGGGCGTTCCGATGAGGCGGCGAATCGTAGAGCCCGGCCACGTCGGAAAGCAGGATCAAAAGATCGGCGCTCATCATGGCGGCGACCCGCGCCGCCAGACGATCGTTGTCGCCGTAGCGGATTTCGGTGGTCGCGACCGTGTCGTTCTCGTTGATGATCGGGACGGCGCGCATGGCGAACAGGCGCCCTAGCGTCGCGCGCGCATTGAGATAACGGCGCCTCTCCTCCGTGTCCTGCAGGGTCAAGAGCACCTGGCCGGCGACAATGCCGCGTTCGCCCAGCGCGCGCGACCATTCGCTCGACAGCGCGATCTGCCCGATCGCCGCGGAGGCTTGGCTGTCTTCGAGCTTCAGAGCCCGCCTGGGGAGCCTGGCGATCGTGCGGCCGAGCGCGATCGCCCCCGACGACACGACAATGACGCTCGCGCCGCGCCCGTGCAGGGCGGCGATGTCGGAAGCGAGCGCCTCGAGCCACTCGCGCCTGACCGCGCCGAGGGCCCCGTCGACCAGGAGCGACGAGCCGACCTTGACGACGATGCGCTGAAAACGGTCGAGGGAGGGAAGCTTGGCCACGGATCGCAGGCAGGAAACGAGAGGGACTCCGCCCGATAAGCCCCGCGGCGGATAAGCGTTTTTCGTCTAGTGGAGCCCGGCCGGCATGGCAAGACCGGCGGCCTTGACCCGAGCGAGAGCGCCCTCCTAGAACGGCGCCTCCCAGGGGCGCCATCCCATGCGCAATTTCGACGATCTCTCGGAGCGCGAAATCCTTGCTCTCGCCATCAGCAACGAGGAGGAGGACGCGCGCATTTTCGCCGATTTCGCCGACGGCCTGCACGACGACTATCCGGCCAGCGCCAAGGTGTTCGACGAGATGGCCGCCGAGGAGAACGGCCACCGGCGCAGGCTGATCGATCTCTTCGTGATGAAATTCGGCGACCACATTCCGCTGGTGCGGCGTCAGGACATCCGCGGCTATATCCCCGCCAAGCCGGTCTGGCAGACGCGGCCGCTCGGCATCGACACCGTGCGCTCGCACGCGCGCGAGATGGAGCGCGCGGCGGCGCGCTTCTACCGGCAGGCCCTGACCCGGACGACCGACGCTTCGACCCGGAAGCTCCTGGGCGACCTCGCCGAGGAAGAGGAGAAGCACGACCAGATCGCCGCCGGACTGGAGGAGCAACTCCTCACCGCCTCCGCCCGCGGCGCCGAAGCGGAGAACGAGCGCAAGCGGTTTGTGTTGCAGATCATCCAGCCCGGCCTCGTCGGCCTGATGGACGGTTCGG
Source organism: Roseiarcus sp. (assembly GCA_035572075.1). Lineage (GTDB taxonomy): Bacteria > Pseudomonadota > Alphaproteobacteria > Rhizobiales > Beijerinckiaceae > Roseiarcus. The sequence goes on from DATNBG010000446.1 coordinate 9,174, forward strand.
TCTCGACGCTCGCGCCGGTGTTCGCCGCGGCCTTCGCGACCCACAATTCGTGGAACGCGTTTCTGGTCGGGCTCGCGGCGTCGATCGGGGCGGGCATTTCGATGGGCTTCGCCGAGGCGCTCGCCGACGACGGCAAGCTTTCCGGGCGCGGCGCGCCGCTCCTGCGCGGCGTCGTCTGCGGGCTGATGACCACGGCCGGGGGCATCGGCCACACCCTGCCCTACCTCATTCCGTATTTCTATACGGCGACGGTCATCGCCATCATTGTCGTGGTCGTCGAACTGATCGTCATCGCCTGGATCCAGTGGCGGTACATGGACGCGCCGCCCTTGACCGCGGCCGCCAAGGTGATGATCGGCGGCGCTCTGGTGCTGGCGGCGGGCATCCTGATCGGCTCGAGCTGAACGGCCCTCTCACAGCCCGGTCGCGAACTTCGCCATCACCACGATGATCGCCACCTGCATCGCGCCCTGGAAGGCGACGACATAGAAAAAGCTGCTCATCAGGGCGCCGATCTTGGCGCCGTCGGGCCTTGGCTTTCGCAATTCGAAATAGACCCTGAGATTGGTGGGAAGCAGGTACCCCAGTCCCTGGATGGTCAGGATCGTGACGATCGCGAGCGCGGCGACGACCCAATAGAATTGCGGATAGGCGAGATCGAGGAAGCCCAGGCGCTGTGCAAGGAACCAGCCGCTGGTCCCGGTCGAGATCGAGAGCGTCGGCATGAGGAAGAGCGTCTTCGGCGTGAGCCGGGTGATGATCGCGCGCCGCGCCTCGAAGGGCGAAGCGCGCAGGATCGGCCCGATCACAAAGCCCATGAAGAGGTCGATGCCGGTCCACATCACGCCCGTGATCACGTGAACGAAGTTGAGCGCCCAGAGAGAGCCGAAGGCGATCGCCGCGGCGACCAGTGCGAAGGTCGCCGCGACCCAAACGAAGTTCAGCGGATTGATCGCGACCCCCGGCGGCGCGGCTATGGCGAGGCTCGATTCGGCGGTCATGGTTTCCTTCTCGCGTTTTTCTCTCCCGGCGGCCTCGCGGCCTTAAGACGCGTGCGATCCCGTGAACGGCACGAACGGAATGATCGCCCCGCCATAGATATCAGAGCGCGCGACCTTGGTCTGGCCGTCAGCCGACACCCGCTTGACCGCCTTCAAGACGTGCTGCGCGCCGGGCGGCCCGACGGGAATGACCATGATCCCATCCGGGACGAGCTGCTG
>DATNBG010000447.1:0-5858 GCA_035572075.1 Roseiarcus sp.
TCGGCCTTGTCGTCCGAAGAGCCGCCTCCGGGGTCGGCAAGGCCATGGTCATGCTTTTCGCCTATCGCGAGGCGCGCAAGCGACTCGAGGCGCGGGCGCCAGGCGACCTGTTCGACAACCCAGTCCTCTGGGCTGAAATCAAGTCGGCGGCCTGGGCCGAGGCGCGCGACGACGTGGAGCGACGGAAAGACCGGCTTTGAGCGCGTGGCGAAGGTGTCGCGCGGTCGGCCGCTACTTCCTCCCCGCCGACAGGAAGGCCTGGAAGGCGGCGTGGGCTTCGGGGGATTTGAGGGCGGCGGTGAAGGCGCGCGTTTCCTCCGCCATGCGCGCTTTCAGGGGCTCGGGGTCGCCGCGCATCAGGCGCCGGGTGGCGAGGAGGGCGGCGCGGGGCTTGGCGGCGAGGGCGGCGGCTTTTTCCAGCGCGTGCGGCAGAAGCTCGGCTTGAGGCAGGAGGGCGTTGACGAGGCCGAGGCGAAGCGCCTCCTCGGCGCCGAACGGCTCGGCGAGCAGGAGGAATTCAGCGGCCCTGGCGCGGCCGAAGCGCGCCGGCGCGAGAAGCGAGGCGCCGGCCTCGGGCACGAGGCCGAGATCGACGAAGGGCATTTGAAAACGGGCGACAGGCGTCGCGTAGACGAGGTCGCAATGGAAGAGCAGCGTCGTCCCGACGCCGATCGCGAGCCCGTCGACCGCGGCGATGAGCGGCTTCTCGAACGAGGCGAGCCTGGTCACGAACCGCCAGGCGGGAAAATCGGCCGGCCCCCGCGCGGCGAGAGCAAGAAAATCGCCGATGTCGTTGCCGGCGGTGAAGACGCCGCCCTGGCCGCTCAGCACGAAGGCGCCGATCTCGCGATCGCGCTCGGCCGCTTCGAGCGCCTCGATCAGCGTTTCGTACATCGCGCGAGTGATCGCGTTCTTCTTCTCAGGCCTGGCGAAGGCCGCCGACAGGACCGCGCCTTCGCGGGCGATTTCGATGTCGCTCATGGGCCCAAGGATCGCTTGGGTTGGGCCCGATCAGGCGGCCGCTTTGCCGATGTCCGCGCCGCAGTGCTTGCACCGCGTCGCGGCGGGGTTCAGGTCGTCCGAGAGGCACTTGGGGCAGGTCTTGGTCGGGGGCGGCGCGCCGAACACGGTCTTGCCCGCGCGAGCCATGATGTACTTGTAGGGCACAACGATCAGGAAATAGACGACCGCCATAAAAATGATGAAGTAGATGATCGCGGAAATGAGCGCTCCCAGATTGAGAAAGGTGCCATCGCCGCCGCCGCTGACCAGCTGCCAGCCAAGTCCAGGGCCCTTGACCTGGCCTTGCGCGGCGGCGATCAGCGGGTTGACGATGTCGTCGGTGAACGCCTTGACCAGAGTGCTGAACGCCAGCGCCGCGGACAAGCCGACCGCGACGACAATGACATCGCCGCGCATCATGAAGTCTCTAAAACCCTTCAGCATCGCCATCTCTCCTCATCGAGGTCGGGAGCAACGCCTTCGTTATACGCTGCTTGCGGGGCGCCCGCTCCCTGGCGCATTCGCTATGGTCGCCGTGTCGCCTTGGGTCAAGGGCGGCGGCGCCGGCCCCATTGTCCTCGACCAGCACGAGCGGCTTGGCCTGCCCGCCCCGGCTCTGCGCTGCTCCCTGTTGGTTTGAAACGGGAACGCGCGAGCAAGCGTTTGTAATTGCACGCAGTTTCGACCTCGGAGAGCGGTTTCACAGGACTGCGTCCACCGCCACCTGCCAAGCCATGGATTCGGCGCCGCAATTTCGCCCGCCCGGCCCAAGGCCTGGCGCTATCGGGAAGCCGCGGCGCCGCCCCTGTCGAGGGCTTCGCAAAACGCCCTGAATTGATCGGCGGTCGCGTAGGCTCTTTGAGTTCCACGCCGGGTGACGGAGTCCGCCGCGTAACGCACGGCTTGCTTGAGCGACGCTTCGAGCGGCAGGCCGCCGGCCAGGAACCGGGCGAAACTCCCGACAAAGGCGTCGCCGGCGCCGGTCGTATCGACGGCCTTGACAGTGACCGGCTCAATTCGCCGCGCCCCGGTTCCCGTCGCAAGGAGCGCGCCGCGCGAGCCCAGCGTGACGATGACCGTTTCGACTCCCTGGTCGAGCAGGCGCCGCGCGGCGGCGGCGATGCCGGCGTCCGTATCGACCGGCATGCCGGTCAGGATCGCCAGTTCCGATTCGTTCGGGATGAAGAACGTGACGTCGCGAATCTTGTCGAGGGCGAGATCCGCGGTCGCGGGGGCCGGGTTGAGCACCGTCCTGACCCCATGACGCTTGCCGAAAGCGATCGCCGCGTAAACCGTCTCGAGCGGAACCTCGAGCTGCAACAGGATGAGATCGCAAGTCTTCAAAACGTCCGCGGCGCGATCGACGTCGGCTGGCGAGAGGTCGGCGTTGGCGCCTTTGACGATGAGAATTGAGTTCTCTCCGGTCGGGTCGACCATGATCGGGGCGACGCCGCTCGACTTGCCCGGAACGCGTTTGACATAGCGGGTGTCAATCCCGAGCCGGTCGAGATTCCTGACGGTCGAATCGGCGAACATGTCGTCGCCCACGGCGGTGACCATGACGACCGGCGCCCCGAGCTTCGCCGCGGCGACGGCCTGGTTCGCGCCCTTGCCGCCGTGGCCCATTTCAAAGCTCGGAGCCTCGACCGTCTCCCCCCTGGCGGGCATGCGAGTCACATAGGTGATGAGATCGACCATGTTGCTTCCGATGACCGCGATGCGCGGCTCGTTCGTTCCGGTCATGGCGCCTGTCCCTCAATGCCGCGCCGCCGCGCCGCGGTCTACTTTCCAGCCCCGGCGGTGAGCCCCATGACGATATAGCGCTCGAGGAAAATGCCGACCAGCAGGAGCGGCGTGATCGCCGCCGTCGCGAGAGCGCCGATCGTCCACCAGTTGATTCCCTGCGAACCGGTCTGGCTCGCCACCATGACCGGCAGGGTCTGCGCGTCGAAGCCGGTGAGAAACGACGCGAAGAAATACTCGTTCCAGCACAGGACGAGCGAGAGGATGAAGGCCGCCACCATCCCCGGCAGCGCCATCGGCAGGACGATGCGCAGAAAAGCGCCCCAGATCGAGCAGCCGTCGACCATCGCGGCCTGTTCCATTTCGGGCGGGATGGTGTCGAACTGGTCGCGCATGACCCATACCACGATCGGCAGGACCATGAGCGTGTAGACCAGGATGAGGCCGACCCGCGTATCGAGCAGCGCAAGCTCCTTGTAGAGAACGAGGAACGGCAGGGCGAGCACCACCGGCGGAATGATGAGCTGGGAGACGAAGAAGAACAGGATGTCCCTGTTTCTCCACGGTCCGAACTTGTAGTCGAAGCGGCTCAGTCCGTACGCGGCGAGCGAGCCGATCATGACCGCCAGGGCGGACGCGCCGAGCGAGCAGATGACGCTGTTGACGAACTTCTTGAGGAATTCGTCGCGCACGTTCGAGGTGGCGAAGATCGTGTCGGGCGAAAATCCGAGCGACTGCCAGCCTCGCCAGCTCGGCATGAAATCGACCCACGGAATGAGATGGCCCTGGGTGACGTCCCTTCCCAGCTTCAGCGAGGTCGACAACGTCCAATAGATCGGAAAAAGAGCGATGACCGTCCACAGGATCAAGAGCGCATAGACGATCGTCTTTCCGCCGAAGCGCGCGACCCACGACGCGAGCGATCCGGCCTCAATCTGGCGACCGGCCGCCCGAGGCTCCGCGATCGCGGTCGTCACCGCTCTTTCTCCATCACGCGCAATTTTCTCTCTCGCCGTCAGGTCATCTTCCGCACATAGCGGTTCGCCGCCTTCAAGAGCAGCGTGATGAATATGATGATGATGACAAGGTAGACTTCCGCCACCATTGTGGCGTAGCCCACATTCGAGCGGTCCCGATACTCCCGATAGACGAAGCTCGATATGGTGTCGGTCGCTCCGCCCGGGCCGCCGCCGGTGACGTTGATGACGATGTCGGCGAGCTTGAGCTCGAAGATTGTCCGCAGGATGACCGCCGTGACGCTGACCGGCAGCATGAGCGGGAAGGTGATTTCCCAGAACATCTGCCAGGTGTTGGCCCCATCGACCTTGGCGGCTTCCTTCACGTCGAGAGGCAGCGCCTGAAGGCCGGCGAGAAGCAGAATCACCATGAACGGGATCCACATCCAGGCGTCCATGACGATAATGGTCGTGCGGGCGATCCAGGGGTCGGTGAAGAAAGCCGGATTCTCCCAGCCAAGAAAGCGGGCGAAATTGGCGAGCGGCCCGAAACGGGTCTCCATCAGCGACTTGCCGATCATCCAGCTGACGGCGACCGGGCTCAGCATGAAGGGCAGAAGGAAGGAGACGCGAAAGAACTTGCGGGCGCGGATGTCCGCGTTCAGGAGGAGCGCCAGCCCGAAAGCGATCGCATACTGGACAATGACGGTCGCGACATAGAAGACCATGTTGCCGAGAGCGTTCCAGAAATACGGGTCGCCCCATAACGTGCGCAGGTTGTCGAGGCCGTTGAAATGATGGCCGCCCTCCGCGTTCAGATTCCAGTTGGTAAAGGCGATATAGAGCCCGAAAATGGTGGGAAAGATCACCATCGCCGCGGTGAACAGCAGCGCCGGCAGCACGAAGACCGTCTGCTTGCCGCGCTCCCCATACTTTAGCACCTGACTGACCCCGAGCGCCACGCCCCACATGAGGAACGCGAACATCGTCGGGCGCCAATTGCCGAAGCGGATGGAGATCAGGCCCAAGGCGCCGCAAATCTGCAGCGCCGCCACCGCGACGAAAAACGCCGAGCCGAGCCGGAAGATCCAATGGCCCGCCGTCATGCGGCCGGCAGGCATGTCCTCCAGCGCGGCTTCAATTTTTCCGCTGCTCACAACGCGGCGCCCGTCCCGATGAGGTCCGCGGCGCGCGACGCGCCGCGGACACCATGATCGCTCAGGCGAGACCCATCGCGATGCGATAGTATTTGACCTGGTTCTCCCGCCCGAGCTTGTCGGTCAGCTTGTCCCAGGCCGCGGCGACGTTGTCGGCGCCTTGTTGCGCGGTCTGCTTGCCCGCGAATGTCTTCTGCAATTCATCCTCGGCGATGCTGTAATATTGGAAGATGCCGGGGATGCGCGGTTCGATCGCCGAGTTCGGGTGATTGTAAGAATCCGACTGCGACTTCATGTACGAGCCGATGTACTTCCGGTCGTACCCGGCCATCACCCACAGGTCGAGATTGGTGTGACTCTTCCGATAGGGCTGGAAGCCCGAAGGATAGGCCGCCGTCCACATCGACAGGTCCTTGCCGCCGAGATGCGCGGCCGCGCTCCACGCCGCCTTGTGACGTTTCGCGTCGCTGTCGACCCTCTTCATCACATAGATGCCCCAGCCGAGGTAGGCCATGTTCGGCGCCTGGTTCGGGCCGCTCGCGAGTTTCTCCCACGCCCCTTTGCGGAAGTTATAGACGTCGTCCGACGCCGGGAGGATGTCGAAATCAACCACCTTGCCGATCACCGAGGTGTCGCTGGTGTTGGCCATCGAGCCGATGTCGCCCCACCATTCGAGCAGCGAGCCGGTGCCCGGCAGGAATTGCTGGAAAGCGGTGGTGCCGGGGTCGGCGTTGATCTGGTCGGCGGGCTCGGAGGGAAGCGCGTCGACAATGTCCTGGATGGCGCGCACCCAGGCAGGATTGTTGACCAGCGGCTTCATGTTCTCGTCGAACAGCCAGTTCTTTTCGCCCGGATACTTGGCGTAGGCCGTGGCCCGGCTGCCGGTGAAGTAGAACTGAAACCCGCCCCACGGCTTCGGCTGGTCGAGGAAGCCGTAAACGGGCTTGCCCCCTACCTTCTTGCCTTTCAGGAACTTGGTGACCTGCTGCACCTGCTGCCA
>DATNBG010000448.1:0-3277 GCA_035572075.1 Roseiarcus sp.
TGACCCTCGCCGATCTGGTCGAGGAGGAGGGCAGGGCGCTGGTCATTGGGCTCAACAAGTGGGACCTGATCGACAACAAGAGCGACCGCGCACGGGAATTGCGCGAGGAAGCGGACCGCCTCCTGCCGCAATTGCGCGGAACGCGGGTGATCCCCTTGTCAGGCCTCACAGGCGCGCATCTCGACCGGCTCATGGAGGCGATCGTCGCGACCGACGCGGTGTGGAACATGCGCATCTCGACCGGCCGGCTCAATCGGTGGCTCGCGCCGATCGTCGACGCGACGCCGCCGCCGGCTGTCTCCGGGCGGCGGGTGAAGATCCGCTACATCACCCAGCCCAAGGCGCGCCCGCCGTTCTTCGTTCTGTTCGGCAATGCGGTCGAGAGCATCCCCGAGAGCTACAAGCGCTATCTCGTCAATGGGCTGCGCCAGACCTTCGGGCTCATCGGCGTCCCGATCCGCTTGTCAATGCGCTCGGGCGGTGAGAACCCTTACGCGCCGAAGAAACGGAAGGGTTAGCAGCCATGGATCGAAGCGAACGCAAGGCCGCCGTCTCGGCCTACAAAGAGCGCAAGCCCGTCGCCGGCGTGTATGCGGTCCGTTGCTCGGCAACCGGCGAGCAATGGGTCGGCGCGGCGCCCGATCTTTCTACGATCTGGACCCGCCGCACGTTCGCGCTCAGGCAAGGCGCCGAGACGAACCGGGCGGTTCAGTCCGCCTGGAACGCCCACGGCCCCGAAAGTGTCGCCTTCAGGATCCTGGAACAGATCGATCTCGAGCAACTGACTTATGGGCGCGAGCGCGCGCTCAAGGAACGGATTCAGCATTGGCGCGAGGCGTTGGGCGCGGCGGCGATCTGACGGGCCGGCGGTCGACGGCCGGTTGGCGCCCGCCCGGCAAGGGCGCATGATCGTCGGCATGAGCAAGATCGCCATGAAGCTCTATTTCAGCCGCAACTATAATCCGCGCCTCGCGGTGGCCGCGGCGCGCTACTTGAACTCGCCGGTCGAATTTGAATTTGCTTCGCCGTTCTCGCCCGAGCAGAGCGAAAAATTTCTCAAGCTCAATCCGAACCAGAGCGTTCCCATCCTGGTGGAGGGGGACAGGACGCTGTGGGAGGCCGACGCCATCGCATGCAGGCTCGCGCAGTTGGCCAACTCCGACTTCTGGCCGATGGGCGATTCCTTGCCCGACGTCGTCCGCTGGATAAGCTGGGGCTATTGGAATTTCGTCAGGGCCTGCGACCGGGTCCATTTCGAGCGCGTGACCAAGCAGCGCTACGGCCTCGGCCCGGTGAGGCAGGATCAGGTGGACTCGGGACTGAGCGAATTTGCGTTCTCGGCCGCCATTCTGGAGCGGCGCCTCGGCGCGTCGGACTGGCTCGTCGGCGATCACGTCACTTACGCCGATTTCCGCGTCGCCTGCGTCTTGCCGTTCGCGGACCTTGCAGGCCTGCCGCTCGCCGACTTTCCGCGCGTCGCAGCCTGGCACGCGCGGCTGATGGGCATCCCGGCCTGGCGGGACCCGTTCGCGGGACTGGACGCGCCTGAACTGCCGCCGATAAAGACGGGCGCCGGGTGAACCCGCGCGGAGCCTCGACATGTTCGCCAACGTCCTCATCGCCAATCGCGGCGAGATCGCCTGCCGGATCATTCGCACCGCGCGGCGGATGGGCATCCGCTCCATCGCCATGCACACGCCCGCGGATCGCGGGGCGCTGTTCGCCCGGCTCGCTGACGAAGTCCACGAGATCGGCGAGGGCGCGAACGGCTATCTCGACCAGAACGCGATCATCGCGCTCGCGCTTAAAGCCGGCGCCGAATGCCTGCATCCGGGCTACGGGTTCCTGTCCGAGAACGCCGACTTCGCCGAACGCTGCCTGAGGGCCGGAATAGTCTTCGTCGGCCCCCCTCCCGGAGCGATGCGGACGATGGGTCTGAAAAGCTCGGCGAAAGGTCTGATGCAGCAGGCGGGCGTGCCGGTCGTCCCCGGTTATTACGGCTTGAACCAGAACCCGAAATTTTTGCGCGAGAAGGCCTATGAGGTCGGCTATCCGGTGCTGATCAAGGCGATCGCCGGCGGGGGCGGGCGCGGCATGCGCCGGGTCGACGCGCACGTCGAGTTCGACGCTCAGCTCGAGAGCGCGATCCGCGAGGCGGAGGCGGCGTTCGGCGACGGACGGGTGATGATCGAGAAATACATCGCCTCGCCCCGCCATATCGAATTGCAGGTCTTCGCCGACAGCCATGGGGGATGCGTCCACCTCTACGAGCGCGACTGCTCGGCCCAGCGGCGCCATCAGAAGGTGATCGAGGAAAGCCCCGCGCCCGGATTGCCGGAGGAGACGCGCGCCGCCATGGCCAAGGCCGCGGTCGACGCCGCGCTGGCCGCTGGCTATGTCGGCGCGGGGACGGTCGAGTTCATCGTCGATCCCTCGCGGGGCCTGAAACCGCAAGACTTCTACTTCCTCGAGATGAACACCAGGCTTCAGGTCGAGCATCCGGTGACCGAGGCGGTGACCGGCCTCGACCTCGTCGAGTGGCAGTTCAGGATCGCCGCGAGCGAGCCGCTGCCGCTTGGCCAAAGCGAGATTCGGCTTTCCGGCGCGGCCATCGAGGCGCGGGTCTACGCCGAGGATCCGGAGCATGATTTTCTGCCCTCGGCGGGGCGTATCCACGTCATGAACCTCAAAGGCGAGGAGGGCTTGAAGGGCGTGCGGGTCGATACCGGTGTCGGCGCCGGCGACGCCGTCACCCCCTATTACGATCCGATGATCGCCAAGGTGATTGCCCACGGGCCGAGCCGCGAGGCGGCGCTGGCCGAGCTTCTCAAGGAGCTCGACGACGCCGTGGTCATCGGGCCGAAGACCAATCTCGCTTTCCTGCGAGCGCTCCTCATGAGCCCTGAGTTCAAGGCCGGAACGGTCGACACGGGCTTCATCGACTCGAACCTCGGGCGGCTCGGCGCTCAGCCGCATCCGCCCGACAAGCGAGCCGTCCACGCTGCGGCGCGGCTCCTCATCGCGCGGCGCGAGAAGGGTAAGGAGTCGCTCAGCCCCTTCGATCCGTGGCGTGTCGCTGATTCCTTCGAACTCATCGGCGCCCGCCGCACGGGTATCGATGTCGCGGCCGACGGAGTTCCGATGCGTCTGCATCTCATCGAGGGCGCCAATGTGGAGCGCTTCGCTGACGGCGGCGGCGAAATCACGCTCTACGAGACCGAGGGCGGCGTCTACGCCTTCGCCGGCGGGCGGCAGGCGCTGGTTCAGCTCATCGACC
>DATNBG010000449.1:0-4062 GCA_035572075.1 Roseiarcus sp.
ACCGTCACAAGATCAAAGACGCCCCGCCGAACACCTGGGCGACGGTGCACAGCGGCGACGTCGTGACCCGGAGCGAACTCGCGCGCCGCGGCTTTCACCTCATCGACATGAGCGGCGAAGTCTGGACCATGCGCCGCGGAGGCTAGACCGGGCGGGTCGATCCGAAATGGCGCCGCAACCCATTGGAATCGCGAGAAACCGACTCCAAAACGGCAGGCCGGACCGAGCCGCCTTGGGCGAGGCGCCGGCGGCCGGCTCAATCCTCCCCGAGATCCTCGAACGCCCCTCGGTCGACCCCATTGCCGATCAGGATCTCGCGCTTGCCCGAGTGATTGGGCGCGCTGACCACGCCCTCCTTCTCCATCCGCTCGACCAGCGACGCCGCCTTGTTGTAGCCGACCGACAAGCGGCGCTGGATATAGCTCGTCGACACCTTGCGGTCGCGCAGCACGATATTGACCGCGCGGTCGTAATAGTCGGCCGATTCCTCGGCGTCCATCGAGCCGGGGGAGGGTAGGGGGGCGTCCTCGTCGTCGCCTTCGCTCGATTCGTCGTCCTCGGTGATGGCGTACAGATATTCCGGCGCGCCCTGCTTCTTGAGATGGGCGACCACCTTCTCAACCTCGCTGTCCGACACGAACGGTCCGTGGACGCGGGCGATGCGCCCGCCGCCCGCCATGTAGAGCATGTCGCCCTGGCCGAGCAGCTGCTCGGCGCCCTGCTCGCCGAGGATGGTGCGGCTGTCGATCTTGCTCGTCACCTGAAACGAGATGCGGGTCGGGAAATTAGCCTTGATGGTGCCGGTGATGACGTCGACCGACGGCCGCTGCGTCGCCATGATGAGGTGGATGCCGGCCGCGCGCGCCATCTGCGCGAGCCGCTGGATCGCGCCTTCGATGTCCTTGCCCGCGACCATCATCAGGTCGGCCATCTCGTCGACCACCACGACGATATAGGGCAGTTCGTCGAGCGGGATCTCCTCGGACTCGTAGACCGCCTCGCCCGTCTCGCGATCGAAGCCGGTCTGCACCGTGCGGGTCAGCGGCTCGCCGCTGGCGAGAGCCTCGGCGACGCGGGCGTTGAAGCCGTCGATGTTGCGCACGCCCAGTTTCGACATCTTCTTATAGCGGTCCTCCATCTCGCGCACCGCCCATTTGAGCGCGATGACCGCCTTCTTCGAATCGGTGACGACCGGGGTGAGAAGATGCGGGATGCCGTCATAAGCCGAGAGTTCGAGCATCTTCGGATCGACCATGATCAGCCGGCATCGCTCGGGCTTCATCCGGTAGAGGAGCGAGAGGATCATGGTGTTGATCGCCACCGACTTGCCCGAGCCGGTGGTGCCGGCGACGAGCAGGTGGGGCATGCGGGTCAGGTCCACGATCACCGGCTCGCCGCCGATCGTCTTGCCGAGCGCGATCGGCAGGCGATGGTTCGACTTGCCGAAATCCTCGCTGGAGAGAAGCTCGCGCAGGTAGACGGTGTCGCGGCGCTGGTTCGGCAATTCGATGCCAATGGCGTTGCGGCCCTGAACCACGGCGACGCGGGCGGAGACCGCGGACATCGAGCGGGCGATGTCGTCGGCGAGCCCGATCACCCGCGAGGACTTGATGCCCGGCGCCGGCTCGAGCTCATAGAGCGCGACGACCGGGCCGGGGCGCACGTTGACGATCTCGCCTTTCACCCCGAAATCGTCGAGGACGCCTTCCAGGAGCCGCGCGTTCTGCTCGAGCGCGTCCTGCGACACCTTCAAGCCGGCCGATTTCCTCGGCTCCGCCAGCATCGCGATCGACGGCATGATCCACTCGCCGCGCGGCCTCGGCGGGCCGCCGGCGGGCGGCCGCGCCGCGGCCGGGCGGAGGGGAAGCGAGCCGCCAAGGGGCCCCGCGCCTGCGGAAGAGCGGGGGGCCAGGGCGGCGGCGAGGCTCGCAACGTCGTCGGAATCGGCGAGGCTCGGCCAGGGCGCGGGTGGAGCGACCGCCGGCGCGGCGCTCGGGATGGGCGAGGGCGGGCCCGCGGTCCGCGGGCCGCGCCGGGCCATCCGGCGCAGCGTCCCCTTCGCGGTGAGAAGAGCGTGTATGACGGCGCCGATCGACACCATGCCGAAGCTCGGGCGGTCCTCGCCCTCTTCGTCGTCGAAGCGCGCCAGCGATTGGGCCCTTCCGCCCGGCTCATCGGGCGCATCGTCAGCGAGGACGCCCGCGGCGCCCGCGCCCGACGCGGCGGCGAGAGAGAGAATGGCGATGGCGGCCAGAGCCGCGCCGAGCGCGACCGCCGCCCATTGCGAGACCGGCAGAAAGCGGCGCGGGAGCGCGAGCGCCGCGTCGCCGACGACTCCGCCGAGACCGGTCGGCAGCGGCCAGCTCCCGGGCGCGGGCAGCAGGGACGCCAGCGCCGCGGCGGCGATCACGCCGCCGAGATAAAGGCCGGCCTTCAGGCGCGGCCGGCCGAGGCGGCGCTGGGTGAGCAGGCTCCAGCCCCAGAAGGCGGGCGGAACCAGGAGCGCCGCCGAGGCGAGGCCGATGAACTGCATCACGAGGTCGGCGGCGATCGCGCCGGGCGCGCCGAGCAGATTGTGGATGCGCGCGCTGGTCGCGTGATTGAGAGAGGGATCGCTGACCGACCAGGTGAGCAGGGCAAGGGTCAGGCCGGCGACGCCCGCGAGCGCGGCGAGGCCGGCGATTTCGGCCGCCCGCCGCTTCGGGAACTCGCGCACCGGCGCCGGCAAATGGTCGATAAAGGAGAAGGTCGTGGTGCGCATCGCTCGCTCGCCGGCCCGACGCAAGAGAACCGCGCGCCGCCCGCCCCTGACCTTAAGTCGTCTGGAGTTAATGGGGGCCTAACCATAACCCGGGCCGCCGGGCGCCCGACCTGAGCTCATGGAGAGGAATTGTCCGTCCCGCCGAATGTCGCCTATAGTTGACACGCATTTGCCGTCTCCTATAAATGACATGCTGGAAGTCCGTCAGACCAAGGTTTTCCGCGATCGGTTCGCCAGTTTGAGGGACGCTCGCGCGAGGGCTCGCATCGACGCCCGTATCACGCGTCTGCAAGTTGGCCTGTTTGGCGACGTGAAGTCCGTCGACGACTGAGAATCGACCATGGCCCAGGCTACAGGGTCTATTTCGTTCAGCGCGGCAAGGAGATCGTCATCCTCCTATGGGGCGGGGACAAGCGCACTCAGACTCGAGACATCAAGGCCGCCAAGGCGATGGCGACGGAACTTTAGGCAGAACCTCAGAAGGTCACGCCGCATGCCCCTTGAAACAACGCCCTGGGACCCTGCCGAGCATCTTACGACGCCCGAAGCCCAGATCGCCTATCTCGAAGCGGTTCTCGATGATGGCGACCCCAAAGTTATCGCCAGCGCGCTCGGCGCCATCGCCCGCGCCCGCGGCATGTCGAAGGTCGCCCGCGAAGCCGGCGTCACCAGGCCCGCCCTCTACAAGGCGCTGAGCGAGGATGGCGACCCGCGCCTGTCGACCTTGCTCGGCGTCGTCAAGGCGCTCGGGCTCAAACTGACGTTCGAAAGGGCGGCGTAGATTTGTCGCGCGGGCTGAAGCCAGACCGCGCGAGCCGCGCGTGCCCCGAGGCGGGAGCGGAAATGGGCACCCGGAGGGCGCCCGAGGTTCGCGCTAATATTAGGGCTTCACCCGGCGGCCCCAAGCCGCCAGGCGCTTGCAGCTTAGTGAACGACTTCGCCGTGCAGGGCGAGGTCGAGGCCGTCGCGCTCGACCTCTTCGGATACGCGCAGGCCGACGGCGACGTCGACGATCTTGAGGATGATGAAGGTCACGACCGCGTCGTAGACGATGACCGTGATCACCCCCTTGATCTGGTTGATGAACTGCCCGACGTTGCCCTCCAAGAGGCCGGAGTGGCCGCTGAATTCGTTGACCGCGAACACGCCGGTGAGCAGCGCGCCGATGATCCCGCCGACCGCGTGCACGCCGAAGGCGTCGAGCGCGTCGTCGTAGCCGAACGAATGCTTGAGGCCGGTCGCGCCCCAGTAGCAGCCGATCCCGCAGGCGATCCCGATCACGAGCGCGCCGACCGGGCTGA
>DATNBG010000450.1:0-5591 GCA_035572075.1 Roseiarcus sp.
GGCCGGGGAAAGCTTGTCGGAAATGAGAACGCGGGGAGTCATGAAGGTTGTCCTGGGATGGCGGCCCGTGACGGCCGGAATGTTCGTGCGGGAGTCGCTTGCGATCTGGCCTTGGATAAGCGTCATTGCGAGCGGAGCGAAGCAATCCAGGGATCGTAGAACGCCCTTCGTTCTCTGGATTGCTTCGTCGCTGCGCTCCTCGCAATGACGATCGCGGTTCGATCCAGTTGCATCGTGCTCGAGCGTCAAGCCGCCTTGGCGAGCTTCATCTTCTCGAGCGCGAAGGCGTAGTCGAGCCAGCCGGTCAGCGCCTCGACGTCGGCGGTGTCGACGGTCGCGCCGCACCAGACGCGCAGGCCGGGCGGCGCGTCGCGATAGGCGCCGATGTCGAAGGCGACCTTTTCCTTCTCGAGGAAACTCGCAATTCCCTTGGCGAACGCGGCCTGCCCGTCGGGGGCAAGCGCGGCGACGACGGAATCGACGACTTTCAGGCAGACGCTGGTGTTCGAGCGGGTCTCGGGGGCCTTCGCCAGGAAATCGATCCAGGGCGTGCGATCGACCCATTCCGCGATCGCCTTCGCGTTCGCGTCGGCGCGGGCGATGAGCGCCTTCAGGCCGCCGAGCGCCTTCGCCCATTGAAGCGCGTCGATATAGTCCTCGACGCACAGCATGGAGGGCGTGTTGATGGTCTCGCCCTCGAAGAAGCCTTGCGAGAGCTTGCCGCCCTTGGCAAGGCGGAAGAGCTTCGGCAAGGGCCATGGCGGCGTATAGCTCTCGAGGCGTTCGGCGGCGCGCGGCGAGAGGATGATCATCCCATGGGCCGCCTCGCCGCCCAGGACCTTCTGCCAGGAAAAGGTCACGACATCGAGCTTCGGCCAGTCAAGCGCCTGCGCGAAGGCGGCCGATGTCGCGTCGCAGATGGTCAGGCCCTTGCGATCCGCGGCGATCCAGCCGCCGTTCGGGACCCGGACGCCGGAGGTGGTGCCGTTCCATGTAAAGACGACATCGTTGTCGAAATTGACCTCGGCGAGGTCCGGCAATTCGCCGTAAGGGGCTTTGAGCGTGCGGACGTCCTTGAGCCTGAGCTGCTTGACGATGTCGGTCACCCAGCCTTCGCCAAAGCTTTCCCACGCGAGAACGTCGACGCCTCGCGCGCCGAGCAGCGTCCAGAGCGCCATTTCGACCGCTCCGGTGTCGGAGCCGGGCGTAATCCCGATGCGGTAGTCCGCGGGGACGCCCAGCGTTTCGCGGGTGAGGTCGATGGCGAGCTTGAGCCTGGCCTTGCCGAGCTTGGCGCGATGGGAGCGGCCGAGCGCCGCGTCTTTCAGAACGGTGGGGGTCCAGCCGGGTCGCTTCGCGCAGGGGCCGGAAGAAAAGCAGGGGTTCGCGGGGCGCACGCCCGGCGCATTGGTCGTCATGATGAGCCATCCTTTCAGATGGGCGCCTCTCGTTGGGGAGAGGTGTCCCGCCGCGGCTCATAGGGCAATCGCCGGGCGCCGGCAAGAGGCCCTTGAAATGTGATAATACATTCCATTAATGTGTATATTTTGACGCGCGGACCTAAACGGGGTCTCAATGGCCTGAAAACATTAGAGTGCGAACCTAAAATGGAACCAAGCCTGCGGGCGCTC
This sequence comes from Roseiarcus sp., assembly GCA_035572075.1. Taxonomy (GTDB): domain Bacteria; phylum Pseudomonadota; class Alphaproteobacteria; order Rhizobiales; family Beijerinckiaceae; genus Roseiarcus. The sequence goes on from DATNBG010000450.1 coordinate 1,632, forward strand.
TGTGATCCGCCTGCTTCAAGGCGGCTGTCCGGGCGGGTCCGCTCAAGAGCGGAAGGATCTAGCGCTGGCTCTTCCGGCAAACCTCCGCGGCCTGACGTTTCCCTCGAGCGCGGCGCGCCGGGCGCTCAGGCGCGGGCGGCTCCTCGCTCATGCGCTGGTAGCGCACCCCGGTGAAGAACAGGATCTCGGCGCCGCGGTCTCCCGAAGCCATGCGACGGGGACTGTTCGCGGGCCGGAATAGGATGACATTGTTCATGGCGGCCCCCGTTTTCGAGAATCGGCGATCGTTGCGATTCGTCCTCAGTCTCGAAGCGCGAAGGTTAACAAATGGTCAAAAGGCCGCGCGTCCGGTTTACCTTGGCCACGCTTGCGCCGCCGCGCTTGCAAACATGGATGACGCCCCACAAACCGGCGGGCGAACATTTTAATATCCAAATCGCCTCGCCGCTGTCGCGTCCCCCCAGGCGATGAAGGGTCCATTGCGCAATCCGCTCTCGACCTTGCCGTAGGAAAGCGGCCGCCCGGAAGGGTCGAGCACCGCTCCGCCGGCGGCGCGCAGCACCGCGTCGCCCGCCGCCGTATCCCATTCCATCGTCGGCGCGAACCGCGGATAGACGTCGCCCTCGCCCTCGGCGATGAGGCAGAATTTCAGCGACGAGCCGGCGAACCGCGTCTCGCCGATCGGCAATCCCTTGAGGAAAGACTCCGACTGCGGGTCGAGATGCGAACGGCTTGCCAGCGCGACCAGGCTCAAGGGCGCGCGACGCGTGCGGATAGGCCGCCGCGATCCTTCGCCGGGCAATGGGGCGCCCGGCCGCGCTTCGGAGACGAAGGCTGTGTCGCCCCCAACCCACAGGCGACCGATCGCGGGCGCGTACACCGCCCCGGCGACCGGAGCGCCCCGCTCGATCAGCGCCACGTTGATGGTGAACTCGCCGTTGCCGGCAAGGAATTCCCGCGTTCCATCGAGCGGATCGACCAGCAGGAACCGCTCGGCGACGCCAGGCTCGGCGCCGGCCGCCATCGCCTCTTCCGCGCAGACGGGCGGCATCGGGACCATACTCGTGAGACGTTCGCAGATGATCGCCTCGGCCCGATGATCGGCGGAGGTGACCGGACTGCCGTCCTTTTTCGCGGCGACCTCGCAGCCGCGCTCGTATTCCTCCATCACCGCGGGTCCCGCCGCCAGCGCGGCCCCGGCGAGAAACAGCGCGATTTCATCGCGTGTGCCCTGGTCGAGCGCGAAGGGGGTCGGGTCGCGGAGAACGGAGCTCACGTCGTCGCCCTCATTTATGGCCATGGATTGGCGTTGCCGCATCGCCGCCATGAAGCGAATCGGATAGACAGGGTGTCATATGACCCAAAATGTCGGCACGGCTTCCGCCCTCCAGGACCCCGAGATCGAACCCAGGATCAACCGCTCCATGATGGCCTCGCTCACTTCGCTCGACCTCGCCGCGCTCCTTTGCTCGCGCGTATGCCACGACGTGATCAGCCCGGTCGGGGCGATCGTCAATGGCCTCGAAGTGCTCGAGGCGGAAGAGGACGAGGAGATGCGCGCCGTCGCCATGGAGCTCATCAAGAAGAGCGCGATTTCCGCCTCCGCGCGCCTTCAATTCTGCCGCCTGGCTTTCGGCGCCGCGGGTTCGTTCGGGGCGCTGATCGACACGGGCGACGCGGAAAAGGCGGCGAGGGGCATTTTCGCCAATGGCCGCACCGTCCTGCAGTGGGGCGGGGAGCGGCGGATGGCGTCGAGAAACGCGGTCAAGCTCCTGCTCAACCTTTGCCTCATCGCGGCCAGCGCCATACCGCGGGGCGGCGTCGTCGCGGTGGACATCTCGGGCGACGGCGATGCAATGACGATACGTGTCGAAGCCAAGGGTTCAAACGCCCGGCTGCCCCACAGCGCGGCCGACATCCTGACCAGCGGCTTTCCCACAGAAGCGATCGACGGCCATTCCATTCAACTCTATTTCACGACGCTTTTGGCCCGCGAGTGTCAAACGGCGCTCAATGTGTCGGCCTCGCCAGAAACCGTGACGCTGACGGCCGCTCCGGCGCCTCGCCACACTCCCGACTATTCCGCCGGCGAATCGTCGGCGATTTCCGGCGCCGCGTCCGGTCCCCCGTTCTCACCGGAATTGGCGCCGCCAAACCCATAGGGCGACCGCAGTCTCCGGCGCCGGCCGCGGGCGGGAAAGGCGCTTCCCTCTTGCGGCGATTCGAAGCCCGAGGGTTGAGCCTCGGGCTGAGGCGAGGCGGCCGCATCGGATGGGGGCGCCCCGGCGGGATCCGCCGCGCCGGACCTCGGGCTTGCCGTGATGAAGGACGGAAGCCCGGACGGCGCCGCTCCGTCGGCGCCGGCTTCCCTTGCCGGCTGAGCCTGAGAATCGCGATAGGGCCGGAAATCCCGCGGACGTCCGTCGCGGCCTTGCCGGTTGTCCCGATAACCCTCGTTGCGGTCCTGGAACGGCCGATCGGGCCGCGGTCCCCGGTCGGGAAACCGGCCGCCCTGCCGCTCCTGCCGGGGGACAAAGCCTCCGCCGGCCTGACGCTCGGCCTCATAAGGCGGCCTGTCGGCGAACGGCTGCGGGGCGTTCGGCGCGCTCGGGTGCGGTTGAAAGCCCGGTTGCGGCTGCTGATAAACGTTCTGCCGCTCGGCTGGCGAAGCGAAACGATCCGACAGGGCGCCGAAATCGCCGTCGTCCTCCAGATCGTCGCCCTCTTCTCCGGGCGGGCGTTGCTGACCGCTTTGCGCAAGCGCCTGCGCGGCCTGCGCGGCGGCGATGAGCCGGAAGTAATGTTCGGCATGCTGCAGATAATTCTCCGCCGCGACCGGATCTCCGCCCGTGTGGGCGTCTCTCGCGAGCTGGAGATATTTCTCGGCGACATGATGCGCGTTGCCGCGTATTTTGACATCCGGGCCGTTCGATTCGTAGGATCGCGTCAAAGGATTGGGCCCTCGCCGATTGTTTGTCGGCCGGCCGCGCATCCTCTTGTTCTGACCTGGTCTCATTTTGATTTCCCAATATCCATTCCGTTAAGCCCGGGGCTTTCTCACCGCATTTCGGCGCAGGCTTGCTCGAATCTGGCGCGAGACCGCGATTCACGCTTTCGCGTCACTCGAATGGGCTGATCTCGTCGCGCCCGAAGCACGGGCACGAATGATCGCATGTTCCCGTGCAAATTCCCTTCACGAGCGCGCCCTTGAGGCCGCGCTCAAACCCGGCCGATGTCGGAAAGGCCTATTCGCCGGTCGCCCCGCCCGACCCTAATCCCGCGACTCCGGCAACTGCCCTCGCGCGCCCCGTGTTCCGTGATTGGAGTCGATTCGGGGCCGAGCGTCGTCGGAATTTGCGCTGCCAGCGAATCCTTACCTTCCAGAATAGCGCCCTTTGCCGGAATCGCCAAGCCGAATTTCACGTCCCGCCAGAATCCCGGCGTCCGAACCGCGCGAAGGACGGCGCCCGCAACCGTTGGCCGATCAGTTTGACGCCGACCCGTGTCCCGGTCCGACCGGGGCGCGGAACCCCTTGGGAGGATCGGTCAGCCATTCGCGGTCAGGCTCGGGCCCGAGCGACGTGGCTGTCTGTTTCCCCATACCAAACCAGTTCATTGGATTGAGGTTGCCTAGCACTGTTGAACCCGATCCGCAAGCGCCTTCGCACTTGACCGTTTGTCCAGTGTCCGGATCGACGGCGCGAACCGTCACCGGCTCGCCCGCGGGGAACGGGTGCGTGTAGCGCAGCCGCGCATCGCCCACTCCGGCGATCGTCTTCTTTCCCTCCTGCTGCGCCGCCTTCCGGCGCACGATCTCCTGATTCACGGGCCAGGCCGGGCCGGCGGCGGCAGACGCGCCGGGAGGCGGCAGCTCCGTATTCGGCGGCACGACGAGCTTCCCGTGCTCGCGGTAATTGATCGGGGGCGGCTTCTTCCCTCCGAACCCGAGAACCGGGGCGA
>DATNBG010000451.1:0-3822 GCA_035572075.1 Roseiarcus sp.
CTGCTTGGTGACGTCGAGCAGCATGTCGATCTCGCGCTTTTGCGCTCGACCCTGGGCCATGCGCTCCATGACGCGCCACATCCATCCCGCGCCTTCGCGGCAGGGCGTGCACTGGCCGCAGCTCTCGTGCTTGTAGAAATACGACAGGCGCGCGATGGCGCGGATGATGTCGGTCGACTTGTCCATCACGATCGCCGCCGCCGTGCCGAGGCCGGACTTGAGCTTGGCGAGCGAATCGAAATCCATCGGACAGTCGATGATCTCGGCGGCGGGAAGGAGCCGCACCGACGCTCCGCCCGGGATGACCGCGAGCAGATTGTCCCAGCCGCCGCGCACCCCGCCGGCGTGCTTGTCGATCAGCTCCCGGAATGGAATCGACATCGCCTCCTCGACATTGCACGGCTTGTTGACGTGACCCGAGAGGCAGAAGACCTTGGTGCCGGAATTGTTGGGCGCGCCGAAACTCGTGAACCATGCCGCGCCCCGCCGCAGAATCGTCGGCGCGACGGCGATCGACTCGACGTTGTTGACCGTCGTCGGACAGCCGTAGAGTCCCATGCCGGCGGGAAAGGGCGGCTTCATCCGCGGCATGCCCTTCTTGCCTTCGAGCGATTCGAGCATCGCCGTCTCTTCGCCGCAGATATAAGCTCCGGCGCCGTGATGGATGTGGATGTCGAACGGCCAGCCGTGAATATTGTCCTTGCCGATGAGCCGCGCCTCGCAGGCCTCAGCGACCGCGGCCTCGAGACGCTGGCGCTCGAGGATGTATTCGCCGCGCACATAGATGTAAGCCGCGTGCGCGCCCATGGCGAACGAGGCGACCAGCGCGCCCTCGACCAGCGTGTGCGGGTCGTTGCGCATGATCTCGCGGTCCTTGCAAGTCCCAGGCTCGGATTCGTCGGCGTTGATGACGAGATAATGCGGGCGCTTCGGATCGACCGTCTTCGGCATGAACGACCATTTGAGGCCGGTTGGGAAGCCCGCGCCCCCGCGCCCGCGCAGGCCCGAGGCCTTCATTTCCGCGACGATCCAGTCGCGCCCCTTGTCGAGGATCGCCTTGGTCCCGTCCCAATTGCCGCGGCCCCTCGCGCCCTTAAGGCTACGGTCGCCGAACCCGTAGAGATTGGTGAAGATGCGATCCTTGTCTTCCAGCATAGCTCAGGTCTCGATCCTTCCGGCCGGAAGGCGCGTGTGGGTTTGCCCGTCCTTGGGTCCGCCGCCGCCGGCGGCCAGTTTGGCCGCCTGAGCCACCCACTGCTCGCGATCGATGCGACCGGGAAACGAAAGATAGGTTCCCACCCAGCGGATCTCGCTTCTCATCCACGCGGCGATTTGATCGAAGTGAAAGACGCCGAGTTCGTGCAGGCGCTTCTCGTTGACCGGGCCCACGCCCTTGATCCGCTGCAGATCGTCGGGCCCGGCCCCTCGCGGAGCGTCGAGGGCGGGAGGACAAACGCCGACAGCGTCGGCCTTCTGCCGGGCCGTGGCGTCCGCCGGCAGGGTCGCGATCGTCGCGTTGATGTGGGCGGCCTCGGCCTCGGCGTGAGCCTGCGCGGCGGCCTCGTCAACGGGCGCCTGAGGCTGGTCATTCGCAGGCGCAGGCGCGCCCCGCCCGCCGCGCCCGTCGACGCCATAGAGAGTCGTCAGCGAGGTCAGGCCCCCGACCGGCTCCGACGAAACCCGCCCGATCTGGGAGCCGGCCTTGACCGGCCGTCCGTTCGCGAGATCGTCGAGAAGCCGCGCGAAACTCTCCGGCGTCAGGTCCTCGTAATAATCCTCGTTGATCTGAACCATGGGCGCATTGCAACAGGCGCCAAGGCATTCGACCTCGATCCAGGAGAACAGTCCGTCCGGCGTCACATGACCCTCTTCGCCGATGCGCTTGCGGCACACCGCCTTGATGTCGTCCGAGCCGCACAGCATGCACGGGGTGGTGCCGCAGACTTGCACATAGTGACGGCCGACCGGCGCCAGATTGAACATCGTGTAGAAGGTCGCGATCTCGAGCACGCGGATGTTCGGCATGTCGAGCATCGCCGCGACTCTTTCGATCGCCGCTCGCGGGAGCCAATAGCCGTTTTGCTTCTGCGCGCGCCACAACAGCGCGAGCACCGCCGACGCCTGGCGTCCAGGAGGATATTTGGCCAGTTCCCGCTCCGCCCACACCCTGTTCTCCGGCGTGAACTCGAAGCTTGTCGGCTGCTCGTCGGCGAGGCGGCGCACGGACATGCTGTCAAGCGTTCCTCGAATGGGGCGCCGCGCCGAGGCTCGCCGCGCAACGGGGCATCACCGGTCGACCTCCCCGAACACGATATCGAGCGAGCCGAGGATCGCGCTGATGTCGGCGAGCATGTGCTTGCGGCATAGAAAATCCATTGCCTGAAGATGCGCGAAACCGGGCGCGCGAAGTTTGACGCGGTAGGGCCTATTCGAGCCGTCGGACACGAGATAAACCCCGAACTCGCCCTTGGGGGCCTCGACCGCGGCGTAAACTTCGCCGGCCGGCACCTTATAGCCTTCGGTGTAGAGTTTGAAATGATGGATGAGCGCCTCCATCGACCGCTTCATCTCAGCGCGCCGGGGCGGCGCGACCTTGCCGTCGTCGGTCACCACCGGCCCTTCGCCGCCGGGCGAGTTGAGTTTCTCGCAGCACTGCCGCATGATCTTTATCGACTGGCGCATCTCCTCCATGCGGATGAGATACCGATCGTAGCAGTCGCCGTTTTTGCCGACGGGAATATCGAAATCCATCTCCTCGTAGCATTCGTAGGGCTGCGCCTTGCGCAGGTCCCATGGCGCGCCGGAGCCGCGCACCATGACGCCCGAGAAGCCCCACGCCCAGGCGTCCGCCAGCTTGACCACGCCGATGTCGACATTGCGCTGCTTGAAGATGCGGTTTCCGGTAAGCAGGACCTCGAGATCATCGCACACCTTGAGGAACGGATCGCAGAAGGCCTCGATGTCGTCGATGAGTTTGCGCGGCAGATCCTGATGGACGCCGCCCGGACGGAAGTAGGCCGCGTGCATGCGCGACCCGCTGGCGCGCTCGTAGAAGACCATCAGCTTCTCGCGCTCCTCGAACCCCCAGAGCGGCGGCGTCAGGGCGCCGACGTCCATCGCCTGCGTCGTGATCTGGAGCAGATGCGATAAGAGGCGGCCGATCTCGCAGTAGAGCACGCGGATCAGTTGGCCGCGCCGAGGAACCGTAATGCCGAGTAGCCGTTCGACCGCGAGCGCGTAGGCGTGCTCCTGATTCATCGGCGCGACATAGTCGAGCCGATCGAGATAGGGCACGTTCTGCAGGTAGGTGCGCGCCTCCATCAGCTTTTCCGTGCCACGATGCAGGAGGCCGATATGCGGATCGACGCGCTCGACGACTTCGCCGTCCAGTTCGAGCACGAGACGCAGCACGCCATGGGCGGCAGGATGCTGCGGCCCAAAGTTGATCGAGAAATTCCGTAGGGTCGGCTCGTTCATGATCCCTGACCCGGCTTCGAGGCGCCGTCCGCCGCTTTTTCATCTCCAGGCAACGGCGGCCCCTCCCATGGGCTCAGGAAATCGAACTGACGGAATTCCTGATTGAGACGCACCGGATCGTAGCGCACGCGTTTTTCCGCGTCATCGTAGCGCACCTCGACGAAACCGGTCATCGGGAAGTCTTTCCGCAGCGGGTGACCATCGAATCCGTAATCGGTCAGAATGCGCCGCAAGTCCGGATGCCCCTCGAACAGCACGCCGAACAGGTCGTAAATCTCGCGCTCGTACCAGTCAGCGCCGGGATAGACGGCGGTCGCGCTCATGACCGGCGTCTCCTCGTCGGTC
>DATNBG010000452.1:0-2473 GCA_035572075.1 Roseiarcus sp.
GCCGTTCCGGCGCGCGAGGTCGGCCAGCGACACGTTGGGCCGCGCGCCGAGGTGCTGAATGATTTCCGCCGCGGCCATGACGCCGAGCGCCCCGCAGGCCTTCATGTCGCGCCCGCGCGCGAGGCCGGCGAGGAAGCCGGCGGCGAACATGTCGCCCGCGCCAGTCGTGTCGACGAGCCTGGCGATCGGGAAGGCGGGAACCTCCCAGGTCTCATCGCCCTTGACGATGACGCAGCCTTTTTCCGACCGGGTGACGATTCCCAGCACCCCCTCGGCGCGCAGGCTGTCCAGCGCCTCGCCGAAATGACTCGTCTCGTACAGCGACAGGAGTTCGTCGGTGTTGGCGAAAATCGTGTCGACGGTTCGCGAGCGCATGAGGTCGATGAATTCGCCGCGGAACCGGTCGACGCAGAACGAATCCGACAGCGTGAGCGCGACCCTGCTTTTCGCGGCGCGGGCGATCGCGCCAGCCTTCTGGAACGCCGCCTTGGCCGCCGGGCGGTCCCACATATAGCCCTCGAGATAGACGACCTTCGCCGCCCCCACCAGGGCTTCGTCGACGTCCGGCGGAGCGAGATAGGTGCTTGCGCCGAGATAGGTGTTCATCGTTCGCTCGCCGTCGGGGGTCACATAGATGAAGCAGCGCCCGGTGCCCGGCCCGTGCCCGGCGGGTGAAGTCGAGAAGGCGACCCCGGTCGAACGGATGTCGTCGGCGAACGTCGCGCCAAGCGGATCGCGCTTCACCTTACCGATATAGGCGGCGGAGACGCCGAACGAGGCGACGCCGACGATCGTGTTGGCGGCCGACCCGCCGGAGATCACGCGCGGATCGACCCGGGCGGCGTAGAGCGCCTCGGCGCGGTCCTCGTCGATCAGGGTCATCGCGCCCTTCAGCATCTCCTGAGCGCTGAGATAGTCGTCGTCCGCGTGAGCCAGAATGTCGACCAGCGAATTGCCCAGCCCCAAAACCTCGACCGTCGCGCTCATCGCCCCTCTCAGATTCATCAAGGCGGCGGTTCCTCGCATTGGCGGGGGGCGCGGTCAATGCGACGCGCCGGCGCCCGGCCGCCGCGTTGCCAACAGGCCGGGATTGGATAAACTCCATTCCGCTTCGGCCGCCAAAGTCCATGAGGGAGGCAAACATGCTCGGGCTGATGCAGAGCCGTCCGCTTCTCATCTCTGGCCTCGTCGACTATGCCGCGACCTGGCACGGGAACCGCGAGATCGTGTCCCGAGACCCGGAAGGGGTCATCCATCGCTCGACCTACGCCGAAGTCGCGACCCGGGCCAAACGTGTCGCCAATGCGCTCGACGCGCTCGGGGCGGCGCCCGGAGATCGCGTCGCGACCCTCGCCTGGAACGGCCATCGCCATCTGGAGATCTACTATGGCGTGACCAGTTCGGGACGCGTCCTCCACACCGTCAATCCGCGCCTCTTCCCCGAGCAGATCCAATACATCATGCACCACGCGGAAGACGCCTGCGTGTTCTTCGACCCGGTTTTCGCGCCGCTGATCGAGGAGCTGGCGCCGCGCCTGCCTCTGGTGCGCCGCTGGGTCGCGCTTTGCGAGAAAGACCAGCTCCCCAAGACGAAGCTCAGCGGGCTTCTCGCCTACGAGGATCTCATGGCGAAAGCCTCGCCCGAGTACGAATGGCCGCTTCTCGACGAAAACACGGCGTCGACGCTCTGCTACACGTCCGGAACCACCGGCAATCCGAAGGGCGTCCTGTACTCGCATCGCTCGACGCTGTTGCACGCCTTCGCCGCCTGCGCCGCCGACGCGCTGGCTCTGAGAGCGCGGGATTCGATTCTGGTCGTGGTGCCGCTCTTTCACGCCAACGCCTGGAGCCTGCCGTTCTCCGCCGCGATGTGCGGCGCCAAGCTCGTGCTGCCCGGGCCAAAGCTCGATCCCGAAAGCGTCTATATGCTGCTCGAGACCGAGGGATGCACCAAGGCCTTCGGCATTCCGACGATCTGGCTCAATTTCCTGAGCTACGTGGAGGCGAACAAGGCGAAGCTCGACTTGTCCAGGTTGAAGCTCGAGCAGGTCGTCTCGGGCGGTTCGGCGCCTCCGCGCGCGACGATCGAGAAGTTCCGCGACCTCATGGGCGTGTTCCTGCTGCAGGCCTGGGGCATGACGGAAACCAGTCCGCTCGCCACTGTCGGCTCGCCGCTGGCGAAACATGACGGCTCAAGCGCGAGCGAACTCGTCGACGTGCAGATCAGGCAGGGCCGTCAGGTGTTCGGCATCGACCTCAAGCTCGCCGGCCGCGATGGGACCGACCTGCCGCACGACGGCGTTTCGGTCGGGGAATTGAAGGTGCGGGGAAACTGGGTGATTTCCGGCTATTTCAAGGGCGAGGGCGCGGGAGCGGTCGACAAGGACGGCTGGCTCGGCACGGGCGACGTGGGCACGATCGACCCGGACGGCTTCGTCCAGCTCACCGACCGGCTGAAGGACGTCATCAAGTC
>DATNBG010000453.1:0-2469 GCA_035572075.1 Roseiarcus sp.
GCGCGCCCAAGGCGGCATAGCCGACTCGCAGATGGTCGGCGACACCGAAGGCGCGGTGAAGTGGATGCGGGCGCAGCCCAACCATAACGGCAAGGTCGGCGTCTTCGGCTCCTGCTCGGGCGGCCGGCACGCCTTCATCTATGCCTGCCAGCGCAAGGACGTCGACGCCTGCGTCGAGCTGTGGGGAGGGCGCGTCGTGATGGGCAAGGAGGAGCTCAATCCGAAGACGCCGGTCGCTCCGATCGACATGACGAAGGACCTCTCATGTCCGCTCATCGGCCTGTTCGGCAATGAGGATCGCGCGCCGAGCCCCGAGCAGGTGAACCAGCACGAGGCCGAGCTCAAGAAGCACGGCAAGACGTATGAATTCCATCGCTACGACGGCGCCGGCCACGGCTTCTTCTATTGGAACCGGCCGATCTATCGGCCCGAGCAGGCTACCGATGGCTGGAGCAAGGTCTTCGCCTTCCTCGGCAAGCGCCTGGCGAAATAGGGAGCTCGGACATGTGCACATCCATCATCGAGACCGCGCGCGCGGACGGCATGGCGAAGCGCGGCGAGGAGTGGTTCCCGCTGTCGCGGACGATCGTCGCCTATGACCACGCGCGGCATGCGCTGCTCGGCGACGTCATTACGCTCGACTTCATCAACACGGACCTCGACCCCGGCGCGCGGGCGGGGATCGAGCTCTCGCTGGAGACAGCCAAGGAGCTCAGCGCCGCGCTTAGGCGGGCAATCGCCGCCGCCGAGTTCGAAGAGGCGGAAGTGCGAGGCAAGGGAGCGTGAGCGACGGAAACCCGAGGCAAGCGCGCGCGCCGCTATCCCGCCGGCGCGCGCTTGACCGGGATCGGCCGGACGCTCCCTCCGGCGGCGTGCTTCTCGAGCCGCGGCCTTAAGGAGCGGATCACCCGCTCGGTTTCCGAGAACCAGCCCCTGGGGGCCGGGACGGTGGTCATGCGCCCAGGGCCTGGAACCATGTGGACGATCCTGTAGCCCTTGGCCTTGAGTTCGCGCAGAAGCATCGGAAGCATGTCGGCGGTCCATCGGTGGGTGTCGTGCAGGATGAGGATGCCTTTGCCGAGCCGGTCGAGCCGGCGCATCACCCGATCGAGTTCTTCCCGCGGCGTCATCTCGATCCAGTCGCCCGCCCACAGGTCGGCGCCGAAAACTCCCACGTTGTTGGCGGCGAGCCACCGGCGCAGTTCTTCGGTGTCGGCGAAGCCGGGAAAGCGGAAGAACGGCGCATGCAGCTTGAGCGCCTTGAGGTCCTTCGGCTCGCCGGCGCTGAAGTCCTGGCCGTAGGCCGCCTTCTCGATCGCGATCATGCCCTTGAGAATATCCGCGCGCGCCGCCGCGTCGGGGATGAAACGCAAGGTCCGCCAAGGATGGGAATAGGTGTGATAGGCGACGGTGTCGCCGTCGAGGACCTCCTGACGGGCAATCTTCGGCAGCGCCTCGGCGTTGCGGCCGATTTCGAAGAAGGTCGCACGAACGCACTCCCTGGCGAGGGCGTCCAGGATTTGCGGCGTCGTCCTGGCGGCCGGGCCGTCGTCGAAGGTGAGGATGACCTCATGGTCGGCGAGCGGAATCGTCTGGGGATAAGTCTCGAGGCCGACTTCCAGACCGCCTTCAGTGCCGACTTCGATCACCCGCGAGGTTCCGAGGCTGCCTGGCCCGCAATTCGCCGCTCGCGCCGCGCTGAAGCCGGCGAGGAGCGCCGCCAGCCCAACCGCGATCCGCATTGACAGGCAGAGTCCGCAAGACATAGAGGGTTTCCAGCGGGTTGCCGCGCCAGCCCGGTCACGAGTCGGCGCGGATGGCGGGAATTTAACGAATCATTACGAGGATTGCTCTAATTGGGTCGTCCGGCGTTCGCGGACGATGGGGCAGGGTGACAATGCCGGACGGTAAGAGTTTCATTTCCCGCCTGCTGCCTCCCCTTGCCCTTGCGCTTGGCGCCGCCCTGTCGGGTTGCGGCGGCGAAGGGCCCCTGGATGCGGGCCGGCTTCCTCCGGAGATGACCCACTCGATCTATCCGAGGCCCCGCGACTATCCGATCCACGGGATCGACGTCTCCAAGTTCCAGGGCGACATCGACTGGAACGCGGTCGCCAACAGCGGCGTGAAATTCGCCTGGATCAAGGCGACCGAGGGCGGCGACCGCGCCGACGCGCGCTTCCAGGCCAACTGGACCGGCGCCAAGGCCGCGGGCGTGCCGCGCGGCGCCTATCATTTCGTCTATTGGTGCCGTCCGCCGCTGGAGGAGATGGCCAATTTCGAGCAGAACGCGCCGGTCGAGGACGACGCATTGCCGCCGGTGCTCGACGTCGAGGCGACGCCGACCTCGCCGACCTGCCATCGTCATCTCACCCAGGCCGGCGCGGTCGCCGACATGAAGGTGATGCTGGAGGAGATGGAGCGCCACTACGGCAAGCGCCCGATCATCTACACGACCGTCGACTTCTACGA
>DATNBG010000454.1:0-3492 GCA_035572075.1 Roseiarcus sp.
CCAAGGGCTTCTGGCAAGAAGGGGATGAGGCCCGGGATGGACGAGGATGGTCATGCAGGTGGAAGAGACGGCGATTCCGGCTGTCAAGATCATCATTCCCAAGAAGCATGGCGACGCCCGCGGGTTTTTCTCCGAGGTCTACAATCGCGCCGACTGGATGAAGGCGGGGCTCGAATTCACTTTCGTCCAGGACAATCATTCCTATTCGGCGGCGCCCGGCACCTTGCGCGGACTGCACTTCCAGACGCCCCCCTTCGCTCAAGACAAGCTCGTGCGCTGTGCGCGCGGGCGGATCCTCGATGTCGCGGTCGACATTCGCCGTTCGTCGCCGACCTTCGGCCAATATGTCGCGGTCGAGCTCTCGGCCGAGAACTGGCGCCAGCTCATGGTCCCGACCGGATTCGCCCACGCCTTCTTCACTCTGGAGCCCGACGCCGAGGTTCTCTACAAGACGACCGCGCCCTATTCGGCCGCCCATGACCGGGGCGTCGCCTGGGACGATCCAGCTATTGGCGTCGCCTGGCCGTCTGTGGCCGGAGGCCCGGTCCTCTCTGACAAGGATCGCCGGTGGCCCCGCCTCAAGGACGCGCCGGACCTGTTCGAATGATGCGGATCGCGGTCACCGGATCGAAGGGTCAGGTCGCGACGTCGCTCCTCGAGCGCGCGGGAAGCAAGGCGGAGGTCGTCGCGCTCGGCCGGCCCGCCTTCGACCTCGCCGACCGCGGCGCCGTCCTCGCCTCGCTCGAAGGCGCCCGTCCGGACCTGATCGTCAACGCCGCCGCCTATACGGCGGTGGACAAGGCGGAGGCGGAAGAGGCGCTCGCAACCCTTGTCAACGGCGAGGGCGCGGGGCATGTGGCGGAAGCCGCGGCCCGGCTCGGCGTTCCGCTTCTCCATCTTTCGACCGACTATGTGTTCGACGGCGCGCTCGACCGCGCTTATCGGGAAGACGACCCGACCGGCCCGAGGGGGGCTTACGGACGCTCCAAGCTCATAGGCGAAAAGCGGGTCGCCGAGCGCTGCGGGAACAGCGTCATTCTGCGCACCGCCTGGGTTTATAGTCCGTTCGGCGCGAATTTCGTCCGCACCATGCTCAAGCTCAACGAAACCCGCGACGAAGTCGGCGTCGTCGCCGACCAGCGCGGCAATCCGACTTCCGCGCTCGACATCGCCGACGCTCTTGTTGCGATCGCGGCGCGTCTCAAGGACGACGCCTCGCCCGCGTTGCGCGGCGTCTTTCACGTGACCGGGACGGGCGAGGCGACATGGGCGGATTTCGCCGAGGCGATCTTCGAGGAGGCCGCCGCGCGAGGCCGGCGCTTAACCCGGGTCAGGCGGATTACGACCGCCGACTACCCGACCCCGGCGCTCAGGCCGGCCAATTTCCGCCTCGACAACGAAAAGCTCGGTCGCGTATACGGCCTGAGGCTGCCGGACTGGCGGGCGTCGCTCACGGTATGCTGCGAGCGGCTTCTGGCATGATTGCCGGGGCGCAGCGGCAGGCGCGAAGCAAGATGATGTCACGTTGGTCCAATGCCGTCATTGCGAGGACCCGCGGGCTTGACCCGCGGGGACGAAGCAATCCAGGGGAACCGAGGGCGCGGCTGCTCTGGATCGCCGCGTCGGCCCACAGCCCGTCCGGAAGGACGGGCGTCTTGCGACGCCCTATGGGCCTCCTCGCGATGACGAGTCCATCCGAAGGCATCGTGCTCTAAAGGCCGCGACCATAAACTCACCAAGGGACCTCATGCAGCGCAGAGTGCTTGTGACCGGCGGGGCGGGATTCATCGGCTCGGCTTTGTGCCGGCGCCTGGTCGCCGAGGGCGCCTCCGTGCTCAACCTCGACGCTCTCACTTATGCCGGCAACCTGCAATCGCTGGCTTCGATCGGCAATGCGCCGAACTACCGCTTCGCCAGGGCCGACATTTGCGATTCGGGCGCACTCGCGCAAGCGTTCGAGACCTTCGCCCCCGACCAGGTCATCCATCTCGCCGCCGAGAGCCACGTCGATCGCTCGATCGAGGGCGGCGGCGCTTTCGTCAAGACCAATGTGATGGGAACCTTCACCCTGCTGGAAGCCGCGCGAGCCTATTGGAGCGCGCTCAAGGCGCCGCAGCGGGACAGCTTCCGTTTCCTGCATGTCTCGACCGACGAGGTTTACGGCTCGCTGGGCATGGGCGGCGCGTTCGTGGAGGAGACGCCCTACGATCCAAGCTCGCCCTATTCCGCCTCCAAGGCCGCCGCGGATCACCTGGTGTCGGCCTGGGCGCGCACCTACGGCTTTCCGGCCATGATCTCGAACTGCTCGAACAATTACGGCCCCTATCATTTTCCCGAGAAGCTCATCCCGCTCATCATCCTCAACGCCATCCACGGCAAGCCGCTCCCGATCTACGGCGAGGGCGAGAACGTGCGCGACTGGCTCTATGTCGAGGACCACGCTCGCGCCCTCGACCTCATCGTGACCCAGGGCCGGATCGGCGAGAAATACAATGTCGGCGGCCGCAACGAGCGCCGCAACATCGATGTGGTCAGGCGCATCTGCTTGATCCTCGACGAGCTTCGCCCGAGGCCGCGCCCCCACGAATCGCTGATCTCGTTCGTCGCCGACCGGCCGGGGCACGATCGGCGCTACGCGATCGACGCAAGCAAGCTCGAGCGCGAGCTCGGCTGGCGCGCGCTCGAGACCTTCGAGACCGGCATCGAGAAGACGGTGCGCTGGTATCTCGACAACGAATGGTGGTGGCGCCCGCTGAGGGAGAAGGTCTACGCCGGCGAGCGTCTCGGAATCATCGCCGACGCCGGGACTGCGGCTTAGCAGATGCGTTCGCGAAGAGTCGTCATCGCGAGGACCGCGCATAGGGCGTCGAAAGACGCCCGTCCTTCCGGACGGGCTATGGGCGTGACGTGGCGATCCAGAGCCGCCGTTCTTGCCCTTCATCCCCTGGATCGCTTCGCTTGCGCTCGCGATGACGGTAGCGGGTCGGCGAGGTCAAACCGCGCCGACGATCGGAGTGTCCGGCGATGAAGGGCGTCATTCTGGCCGGCGGCGCGGGCACCAGGCTTCATCCGATCACGCTCGCGATCTCCAAGCAGCTGGCGCCGGTCTACGACAAGCCGATGATCTACTATCCACTGTCGGTCGTAATGCTCGCCGGGATCCGCGAAACGCTGATCATTTCGACGCCCCACGACCTGCCGATGTTCCGCCGCCTGCTCGGCGACGGTTCCGACTGGGGCCTGCGGATCGAATACGCCGAACAGCCCGAGCCGAACGGGCTCGCGCAGGCTTTCGTCATCGGGGAAGAGTTCATCGCCGGCGGGCCCGCGATGCTGGTGCTCGGCGATAACATCTTCTACGGCGCCGGCCTGAGCGATCAGCTCAGGCGCGCGGCCTCCCGCGAGCGCGGAGCGACGGTGTTCGCCTATCACGTGCCCGATCCCGAGCGCTACGGCGTGGTCGAGTTTGATTCCTTGGGACGCGCGGTGTCG
>DATNBG010000455.1:0-2972 GCA_035572075.1 Roseiarcus sp.
GGCGAAATCGGCTTGAGCGGCGCATCCTCCGAGACCGGCTCGGCGCCGGTTTCGCCGTAGACCGCCGCGGTCGAGGAAAAGATGAAGGCCTTCACCCCGCCCTCGACCGCCGCCTCGATCAGCGTGCGGGCGTTCGAAACATTGTTGAGATAGTAGCCGAGCGGGTCCGTAACCGATTCCGGCACCACGATTTTGGCGGCGAAATGGGCGATCGCGTCGATCGCGTGCTCCTCGATCAGGCGCGCGGCCAGCGCCTTGTCGCCCGTGTCGCCGACGACGAGCTTCGCCCCCTCGGGCACGGCCCAGGCGAAGCCGGTCGAGAGATTGTCGAGAACCACGACCTTCTCGCCCTGATCGAGAAGCCCGAGCGTCATGTGGCCGCCGATATAGCCGGCGCCGCCGGTCACCAGAACGCTCATGCCTGCCCCTGTTTTGATTTGCACAACAACAATTCACCCGGAAAAGCCGCATGGAACGGCCGCCCCGGAACATGATAGTCGGTTATCACGTATTTGCGGGGCCAGCCCTTCCCGCCTGCCGAAACGAGGATAGGACCATCGATGGACAAACCGATCCGCAAAGCCGTGCTGCCCGTCGCCGGTCTCGGCACCCGCTTCCTGCCGGCGACCAAGGCGATCCCCAAGGAGATGCTGACCGTCGTCGACCGGCCGATCCTTCAGCATGTCGTGGACGAGGCGCGCGAGGCGGGGATCGAGCATTTCATCTTCGTGACCGGCCGCAACAAGGGCGTCATCGAGGACCATTTCGACAGCTCTTACGAACTCGAGGACACCCTCAAGCGGCGCGGGAAGGCGACCGAATACGCGGCGCTGATGGCCGATCTGCCCGCGGCCGGCGCGACCAGCTTCACCCGCCAGCAGGCGCCGCTCGGGCTTGGCCACGCGGTCTGGTGCGCGCGCGAGATCGTTGGGCTCGAACCGTTTGCGGTCCTGCTGCCGGACATGGTCACGAGGGGCGGATCGCGCGGCGGACGGTGCCTTGCCCAGTGCGTCGGGGCTTATGAGCGGCACGGCGGCAACATCATCGCGGTCGAAGAGGTTTCGCCCGCCGAGACCCATCAATACGGGATCGTCGGGGTCGGCGCCGATCATGGGGCGACCTTCGAGATCACCAAAATGGTCGAAAAGCCCAAACAGGGGACGGCGCCCTCCAATCTCATCATTTCGGGGCGCTACATCCTTCAGCCGGAGATCTTTGAGATCCTCGAACTGGTGGAAAAGGGAGCGGGCGGCGAAATCCAGCTCACCGACGGCATGATCAAGCTCGCCCGCACCCAGGCCTTTCACGGCGTGCGTTTCGACGGGCGAACGTTCGACTGCGGCTCCCGCCTCGGGTTCCTCAGCGCCAATCTCGCCTTCGCCCTCGACCGCCACGACATCGCTCCGGGGCTGAAGGAGGAACTCAGGCGGCTGGGCTTTTCTCCAACTGGCGTCGTGTGACCGCACGAGAGCGTCAACATTTTGCCGATGCACACCATCGGCTAGCCATGCGCCTGTTCCCGCAATGACGCCGCCAAAACCGGCGCCCGAACATTTTCTTTACAAGAATCAGAAATCGCGCTATATTTCAATCTTAGTCGAATCATGGCCCGCGCTCGCGAGGGCCGAGCCGAGTGAGAGAGGAGCTTGAGACGTTTTGCACACAACCTGAGACGAGGCTCGGATTTTTCTTATTTGAATCGGCCGTAACCCATTGAAAAGTCCCGATTCGGAAAAATAAGCGTCAGTAAACGCTAGCACTTTTACTAGCGTTTAGGCGCGTTTGGGTGGGTTTTATTGACGTTTGCTTGCAGGAATGCACGCGCCGGTTGCGCAGCGCTCGCCTTCCGCAGGCTCACGCGGCGGCGCGGGTTGGGCCGCGCCTTCCTGGATCGAGGCGTTTTCCATTCCCCCCGGCGAATGATAGATGAGTCGCCCATGATTCAGGAACAGGCCAGCGCCGTCCTCTCCGCGCTACGGACCATCGCCAAGGAGCGCAACGGCCTCGAGGCGCTCGAGGAGGCGATCCGGGCGCCGCGCGAGCGCGGCCTCGGGGCCGCGTTCTCGGAGGCCGTCAAGACGATCTCGGCCGCGCCCGGCCGGGTCATCGTGACCGGCATCGGCAAATCGGGGCATATCGCGCGCAAGATCGCGGCCACCCTGGCCTCGACCGGCGAGCCCGCCTTCTTCGTCCATCCGGCCGAGGCCAGCCACGGCGACCTCGGCATGGTGCAGGCGGGCGATGTCGTGCTGGCGATCTCCTGGTCCGGCGAGACGGCGGAACTGGCGGCGATCGTGACGTTCGCCAAGCGCTACGCGATCCCGTTGATCGCCATGACCGCCGAAGCTGACAGCACGCTTGGCCGGGAGGCCGATGTCTGCCTCACTCTGCCGGCGGCGGCCGAGGCCTCTCCCAATGGCCTCGAAGCCCCAACCACCTCGACGACGATGCAGCTCGTGCTCGGCGACGCGCTGGCGATCGCGCTGCTCGAGGGGCGCGGCTTCACCGCGCTCGACTTCCGCGCCCTCCATCCGGGCGGCAAGCTCGGGGCAAAGCTCGCCCATGTCCGGGAGGTCATGCATGTGGGCGAGCGGGTGCCGCGCATCGGCGCTTCCGCCCGGATGGCGGAAGCGATCGTCGAGATGACCTCGAAGGGTTTTGGCTGCGTCGCCGTGTTCGACGACGGCGGCCGTCTCGCCGGCATCGTCACCGACGGCGACCTGCGGCGCCATCTCAGACCCGATTTTTCCCTCGACACGCCGGTTTCCGCCGTCATGACCCGGCGCCCGCGCACGATCGCCCCCGACGCGCTGGTCGCGGAGGCGCTCGAAGAGATCAGCCACAAGATCCAGGCGCTTCTGGTGGTCGAGCGCGGCCAGGTGGTCGGGATCGTCAATTTCCACGACCTCATGCGGATCGGGGCGTTCTGACCGATGGCCGACAAGACGACCCGGATCGGCGAGATCGTCGGA
>DATNBG010000456.1:0-2316 GCA_035572075.1 Roseiarcus sp.
AGCGAGGCCATTTCCAGCATTTCCTCGAACGACACTTTGTCGAGCCGGCGCGCCTTCGGCACGAGCCGCGGATCGGACGTATAAACGCCGTCGACGTCAGTGTAGATGTCGCAGCGGCCGGCGGAGATCGCCGCGGCGAGGGCCACGGCCGACGTGTCCGACCCGCCCCGCCCGAGCGTCGTCACCCGGCCCGTGGCCTTGTGCAGGCCCTGAAAGCCGGCGACGACCGCGACCTCGCCCGCCTCGAACCCCTCGATCAGCCGCGTTCCGTCGATCGCGGCGATGCGCGCGGAGCCGTGCGCGCCGTCGGTGATGAGCGGAATTTGCCACCCCGCCCACGAGCGCGCCTTGAGCCCCATGTCCTTGAGCACGAGCGCCAACAGCCCCGCCGTCACCTGTTCGCCCGAGGCGACCACCGCGTCGTATTCGGCGTTGTCGAAGTGGGAGCCTGCTTCCTTGCACCATGCGACCAGCTCGTCGGTCTTGCCGGCCATCGCCGAGACGACGACCGCGACTTGCGAGCCCGCGTCGATCTCCCGTTTCACGTGCGCCGCAACGTTGCGGATGCGTGGAAGGTCGGCGACCGACGTGCCGCCGAATTTCATCACCAGACGCGGCATGGATCCTGGAAGGCGTTGGGGGAGGCGCAGGCTCGCGCAATGCGTGGGGGCGCCCTATAAACGGGCTCCCCGGGCGGGTCAACGCGCTCTCACCCGCCAAGCGAAAGGATCGCCATGTCAGCGGGGCCGTCGCCGAGCCTCATGCCGGAGGAGGTCGCGCGCTTCGACGCGCTTAGCGACACGTGGTGGGACGAGGACGGGCCGATGGCGCCGCTGCATCGCCTGAACCCGGTCCGCATCGCCTGGGCGCGCGATTTGATCGCGCGGCATTTCAGGCTTGAGGCGCGGGCGGGCTTGCCGCTCGCCGGCGTCTCCCTCCTCGATGTCGGCTGCGGCGCCGGACTGCTCGCCGAACCCATGGCGCGGCTCGGCGCGGATGTTGTCGGCGTCGATCCGGCGCGAAGCGCAATCGAGGCCGCCCGCCGTCACGCAGAGGAGACCGGCGCCCGCCTCGCCTATCGCATGGGCACGGTGGAGGACTTGGCGGCCGAAGCCCGCCGGTTCGACGCGGTGAGCGCGATGGAGGTGATCGAGCATGTGGCCGAGCCGCAAAAGTTCGTCGCGGCCGCCGCCTCCCTCGTCAAGCCCGGCGGCCTCCTCCTCGCCTCGACCCTCAACCGCACGCTGAAGAGCTTTGCGCTGGCGATCGTCGGGGCCGAATATGTGCTGCGCTGGCTTGAGCCCGGAACGCACCGGTGGGAGCAATTCGTGACGCCGGTGGAGCTGACCGCCTTCGCCCGCGCCGCGGGCCTGAGGCGGGTGAGCTTGCGCGGGATCGTCTACGACCCGTTCAGCTCGGCATGGCGGCTGTCGGACGACTTGGGCGTGAACTACCTGTTTGCCGCGGCGAAGCCGGACTCTTGAGCCGGCTCACTCCAAACCCCTCGTCCTGAGGGGGCGCGATTGAGCGGTTCCCGCGTTCCTCACCCGCAATGGTTAATCCATAGCGCATCCGCAACATGATCGCGAGCGGCTTCGGGGCATGGACGGCGAGCGCGAGGGCGCTCTGCCGGTAGCCGCTGAATCGCAGAGCGGCGTCATTTTTGGGAACCCAGATGTTGGGGGTTAGTCGCCCTCTGGGCCCAACCATTCCCGAGTCCGAATCGAGGCTTTTCAATCGCTTGCGACGCCATTTGCGATTCGGCGTCCCAGCGCCCGGTACGAAGCCGAAAAGCGGCCAGGACGAAACGCTCATTTCGCCAAGCGAAACGAAACGTTTCGCATCGCCGGTCATAAGCCATTGAAATCCTTAAGGGCGCTGAATCAGTCATTTCGCGGTTTTGTTTGTTTTCAAGGGCTTGACCCCATTTTCGTTTCGCCGTTTTCGCCGTTTTCGCCGTCGCCGCCGAGCCGCCCTTCGTTTACCTCCTTCGCCGGTTCCGGCTTTGAGCCGATACGATCATCATAGCTGTTTTTCAAAAGGTGTCAAGATTTTATTCTGCTTTCAGGAAATCAGGCCGCGCGAGCGACGCTCCGGCCGCCCGTATCGGCAGCGTTATGGCCGCGCTCGACGAGGACGAGCCCGGCCATGACGGAGGCTCGGGGGCGCAGCCCGAGCGAGCCTGCTCACGCCTCGGCCTTTTCCGTCTTGTACGACCGGAAGCGTAGAGCGCCGCTGTCGCTAGACTCGGATTCGGCCAGCGCGGTGGCCACGATGCGGGCGTGGTCGGGCGACTTGTGGCAGGCGGGATCGGCG
>DATNBG010000457.1:0-2196 GCA_035572075.1 Roseiarcus sp.
CCGCCGCCCGCGCCCTCGGTGTGGAAGGCGTGGATGGTGCGGCCCTTGATCGCGCGGATCGTGTCCTCGACGAAGCCGGATTCGTTCAGCGTGTCGGTGTGGATCATGACCTGGATGTCGTGGTCGTCGGCGACCGAAAGGCAGCAGTCGATCGCGGCGGGAGTCGTGCCCCAGTCCTCGTGCAGTTTGAGCGCGCAGGCGCCGGCCTTGACCTGCTCGACGAGCGCGGCGGGCTTCGACGCGTTGCCCTTGCCGGCGAAGCCGAGGTTCATGGGATAAGCGTCGGCCGCCTCGATCATCCGCTCAATGTGCCAGGGGCCGGGCGTGCAGGTGGTGGCGAAGGTGCCGGTCGCGGGGCCAGTGCCGCCGCCCAGCATCGAGGTGACGCCGGACATCAGCGCCTCCTCGATCTGCTGGGGGCAGATGAAATGGATATGCGAATCGAACCCGCCGGCAGTGAGGATCTTGCCCTCGCCCGCGATCGCCTCGGTCCCCGGCCCGATCACGATGTCGACGCCGGGCTGGATGTCGGGATTGCCCGCCTTGCCGATGCAGGCGATGAGGCCGTCCTTCAAGCCCACGTCCGCCTTCACGATCCCCCAATGGTCGAGAATCACCGCGTTGGTGATGACCGTATCCACGGCGCCGCGGGCGCGCGTCGTCTGCGATTGCCCCATGCCGTCGCGGATCACCTTGCCGCCGCCGAACTTCACCTCTTCGCCGTAAGTGGTGAAGTCCCTCTCGACCTCGATGATGAGCTCGGTGTCGGCGAGGCGGACGCGATCGCCTGTCGTCGGGCCGAACATCTCGGCGTAGTGCGCGCGGGGAAGGGAGGTCGTCATTGGCGACTCACGGGACGGAAGAGAATGACTGGGAATCGAGCGCATCGCGGTCGAATGTGGCCGTCGACATGCAGCCGAGCTCGACATTGAGCTCGGCGAGGAAATAGTCGGGAAAATCGGCCTTGCCGCTCCGATAGGCGGCGAGCGCGCGCTCGGCGGCGCGGCGGTGCGGGACTTCAAGGTCATCCATCGAGAGGACGCCCTCGATCAGGCGCGCCACCTCTGGCCGCTTTTTCTTGAAGTGTCGGGCAAGCGTCCAAGCGAACTCGGCCAGCACGATCGGGTTGACGGCGCAGGGTTCCTCCGCCGTTGCGGCGCCGACAAAGCTACGCGCGCGGCCGCTTTGCGCTGGATCGTCCTCCACGAACAGGCGCAGCAGGACGTTCGTGTCGAGGCCGATCATCCTTGGCGGCTTCTTCTCTCGCGCTCAGCCATAGCTTCAGTGATTGAGTCATCGATTGCTTTATCGAGATCGAGGCCCGCCTCGCCGGCGCGAAATGCGTTGGCGCGAGCGAAATCGACGATGCGGCGCCGCTTGCGCGCCTCGAGCCGGATCGACCCGTCCGGCGACCGCACGAACCTGAGCCGATCGCCTGGCGATACGCCGAGTTCCTGACGAAGCGCGCTCGGAACCGTGATCTGCCCCTTGCTGGTCACGGTCGCTTCGCCGAAGTCATGTTCAGCGGCGGCTTGCTTGGCGGCCATCACACCCTCCGTCATTCCTTACGTTTTGCAGTGTAAGGCATAGGTCAGCGTAATGCAAGGACGCCCTCACACCTTCCCCATCACCGCCTGGCGGAAGCCGTAGACTTCGCGCTTGCCCGCGATCGCGACCAGGCGCACGGAGCGGCTCTGGCCGGGCTCGAAGCGGACCGCGGTCCCGGCCGGGATGTCGAGGCGGAAGCCTTTCGCCTTCACCCGATCGAACTTGAGCGCCGGGTTGGTCTCGAAGAAATGATAGTGCGATCCCACCTGGATCGGCCGGTCGCCGGAATTGGACACGTCAAGCGTGACGGTCTCGCGCCCGACATTCATCGCGATCTCGCCGGGCTCGGGCAGCACTTCGCCGGGGATCTCCTGATCGTCCGCGCCACGGATCGGATGGTGGACGGTGACCAGCTTCGTTCCGTCGGGAAAGGTCGCCTCGACCTGAATGTCGTGGATCATGGAGGCGATCCCGTCCATCACCTGATCGGCCGAGACGACATGGGCGCCCGCTTCCATCAGTTCGGCGACCGAGCGCCCGTCGCGCGCGCCCTCGACGACGAAATCGGTGATGAGGGCGACCGCCTCCGGATGGTTGAGCTTGACCCCGCGCTCGAGCCTGCGGCGCGCCACCATCGCCGCCATCGCG
>DATNBG010000458.1:0-3721 GCA_035572075.1 Roseiarcus sp.
CCGCCGTCGCCGCCCTGCTCAACCTCGACCGAGGACCGCCGCCGATCTATCAGGCGCATCACGATCCAAAAGTCTTGGAGCGTGTCTTCGAAGCGCTGATCTGACCGCCCGCGTTCCCAATCGGACGCCACTCGATCCGCACAGAACGGAAGCGGGACGCCGCCGAACCGCAGGTTGATCGCGAAATCTTGACCCGCTCCGGTTGGACGACCAAAATTCCAGTATAGAGGCTTGCGCCGCGGGCGGCGACAAACGGAGGGAGAACGCCCTTGACAGCGGAAGCCAGCGTTTCTGCAGAACCGGTTCTCTTGGACAGGCTCGAGGCTGGCGTGCTCACGCTGACCCTGAATCGGCCCGAGCGCCTGAACGCGCTCGACGCGGCTCTCGTCGAGGCGCTGTCGGGCGCGATCAAGCGCGCGGCGGCGGACCCCGATTGTCGCGCGGTTCTGATCACCGGCGCGGGCAGAGGCTTCTGCTCGGGGGCGGACCTCGTCGATCGCGCGATGGCGCCCGGCGCGCCCCGGCCCGATCTCGGCCAGACGCTCGACAAGGGAATCAATCCGCTCATCCGCGCGATTCGTACGTCTCCGAAGCCGGTCGTGTGCGCGGTCAACGGCCCGGCGGCGGGGGCCGGGGCCAATCTCGCGCTCGCCTGCGACATCGTGCTGGCGGCGAAATCCGCCCAGTTCCTGCAGGCGTTCGTTCGCGTCGGCCTCATTCCCGACGCGGGCGGCACGTTTCATCTGCCGCGACTCGTGGGCGAGGCGCGGGCAAGGGCGCTGATGATGCTGGCCGAACCGGTCAAGGCGGAAGAGGCCCAAGCTTCAGGCATGATCTGGCGGGCCGTCGATGACGAGGACCTGATGGGCGAGGCGCGCGTTGTCGCCGAGCGCCTCGCGGCCGGCGCGACCCGCGCGCTCGGCCTCCTCAAGCGCGCGCTTGCCGCTTCGCCGGCCAACAGTCTGGACGCCCAGCTCGACCTTGAACGCGACCTGCAGCGCGAGGCCGGATTCGGCGACGAGTTCGTGGTGGGCGTGCGCGCGTTTCTGGACAAGCGGCCGCCGGATTTCCGGCGAAAGCCGGGCACGTAAAAACCGCCGCGGACGAGCCGCGGGCGGTTCTACCAGCCGCTACGAAACCGCCGTCAGTTCGAGCCGGTGTCCGGCGCCGGCTGCGACTCGGCGGTCTGCGGCGTGTCGGGCGTCGACTGCTGCGACTGGGCCATCGGCTGCTCGTTCTGCGCCGACGTCGCATGGAAATCGCACGCCAGCGCGGGAACGGCGAACGCCGCCGCGAATCCCAAACCCAACCCCAGTTTCAAGACCTTCTTCATCGGTCCCTCCACCCTTCGCCCGCCAGATGGTCGCAGTCTAGCACCGCCGCGCCGCAGCGCAAGGGGCGATGGCGCTTTGGCCGGCGCCGTTACCCTTCGCCGCCGGGCTTGTCCGCGCCGAGCTGGGCGTTCACCCGCGCAAGGAATTCCGAGAGATCGTCAGTCACGAAATCCGCGACATCGGCCGCTTCCGAAGTCGCCCTGTCCTGCGCCTCGCGGTGATCCTCCCGGCCGGCCCTGGTCGTGACGAGGGTCGTCGTCATGCCCCTCTTCTTTGGCGCCGCGAGGTTCCGCGCCACGTCCTCGAACATCGCCGCGGTTTGAGGATCGACCCCGCATCGCTCGAAAAAGACGTCGTAGGCGCCTTCGGCGGGCTTTGAAACGAGCCCGGCCGCGACGATGTCGAAGGCGTCTTCGAACAGTCCGTCGAGGCCGAGCTGTCTTATGGTGAGGAGCGCATGGCGGCGCGATCCGTTGGTGAAGATCAGCTTGCGCCCCGGCAGTCTGCCGATCTCGCTCGCCAGCGCCGGGTCCGGCTTCAGGCAAGAGCGGTCGATGTCGTGCACGAATTCCAGAAAGCGCTCGGTCTCTGCGCCGTGCTCCCGCGCAAGCCCGCTCAGCGTCGTGCCGTGGCGCGAATAATAGTGTTTGTGCAGCGCGCGGGCCGACAGTCCGTCGATGCCGAAAAGCTCGACCAGAAAGAGCGTGATCCGCTGGTCGATGCTCGGCCAAATTCCACTGTCCGGGGGGTACAGGGTGTTGTCGAGATCGAAGACCCATGTCGCGACATGGCCAAAGCCCGCCCGGAGCGCCTCATCGGACGGCAGGCGGAAGGCGGACTTGGGAATGAGCGGCGTCATGGCGAGAGGATGGCTTGGGGCGTCAAAGGGAAAACTCCGTCGTTCGCCCGAGGTTAGCGGCGATGGGTTGACTCTTCCATAAGATTCGAGCCGGGCGGATCGCCATCCGCGGGAACGGGCTTCCGGTTTCTTTGACGCCGCGCTCCATTTTCGCGAAAAAGCCGGCTGCCGCATCTTCGCGAGCCGCGCCCTCAACGCCGCCCCCTCCTCTCAACCACAGGCCCCCCATGCTGGAAAAGTTCGAACGCTTTCCCCTCACCTTCGGTCCGACCCCGATCGAGAGGCTCAAGCGGCTGAGCGCGCACCTGGGCGACAGAGTCGAGATCTACGCCAAGCGCGAGGACTGCAATTCGGGCCTCGCCTTCGGGGGCAACAAGCTGCGCAAGCTCGAATACATCGTCCCGGACGCGCTTCGCTCGAACGCCGACACGCTGGTCACGATCGGCGGCGTGCAGTCGAACCATACCCGCCAGGTCGCAGCGGTCGCGGCCAAGATCGGCATGAAGTGCCGGCTCGTGCAGGAAGCCTGGGTCCCCCATGAGGACGCGGTCTACGACCGGGTCGGCAACATCCTGCTCAGCCGCATCATGGGCGCGGACGTGAGACTGGTCGACGAGGGCTTCGACATCGGCATCCGCAAGAGCTGGGAGGATGCGCTCATGGACGTCGAAGCGCATGGCGGGCGCCCTTATGCGATTCCCGCCGGCGCCTCGGTGCACAAATATGGCGGGCTCGGCTACGTCGGCTTCGCCGAGGAACTGCGCGCACAGGAGCGGGCGCTCGGCTTCAAGTTCGACTATGTCGTCGTCTGCGCGGTGACCGGCTCGACCCAGGCCGGCATGGTCGTGGGCTTCGCTAGGGACGGGCGGCAGCGCAGGGTGATCGGCGTCGACGCCTCGGCGACGCCGAAGCAGACCAAGGCGCAGATCCTCGACATCGCGCGCAAGACGGCGAAGCTCATCGAGCTCGGCCAGGAGATCGCCGATGACGATGTCGTGCTGATCGAGGATTACGCCTATCCCGTCTATGGCGTCCCCTCGGCGGAAACCAAGGAGGCGATCCGGCTCGTCGCGCGGCTCGAGGGGATGATCACCGACCCGGTCTACGAGGGCAAATCGATGCAGGCGCTGATCGACCTTGTGAAAAAGGGCTTCTTCCCCAAGGCGTCGAAAGTGCTCTACGCGCATCTCGGCGGCGCGCCGGCGCTCAACGGCTACGCCTACGCGTTCCGCAACGGGTGAGGCGCGGCCCGCCGGATTTCCGTCGTTTCGGCCCGCCAATCTCAAGCCTCGGTCGGCGTCCATCGGTGGCGCGCCCGACCTCGCAAGGACTCCGCATGGGACGCTTCGCCTCCACCGTCGCCTATTATGAAAGCGCCCGGCCGCCTTATGGAGCGGCGTTCTTTGC
The DNA here is from genome assembly GCA_035572075.1 of Roseiarcus sp. Classification (GTDB taxonomy): domain Bacteria; phylum Pseudomonadota; class Alphaproteobacteria; order Rhizobiales; family Beijerinckiaceae; genus Roseiarcus. Next base: position 3,601 of record DATNBG010000458.1, read on the forward strand.
CGCCGCCGCGCGGAAGCTCAGCCTGGACCGCGGCCAGCGCCTGCTCGACGTCGGCGCGGGGCCGGGGATTCTGACGGTCGGCTTTGCCCCCTATTGTCGCGAGGTGTTGGGCATTGACCCA
>DATNBG010000459.1:0-2994 GCA_035572075.1 Roseiarcus sp.
GGCGAGGCAATGGAATTTGGTTCGGTTGTAATAGGCGGTCAGGCCCGCGCAATGCTGGAAGGCATGGGGGAGGAAGTCGAGCTCGGCCTCGGCGCGATAGACGAAATGCTCCTGCCGGCGCGCGATGAGCGCCTGCTCGAACCAGGAGCCGATCGATTCACGCGCATATACGCGCAGCCAGCCGGGACGGGCGGCAAGCGAAAAGATGCGCTCTGGATGCGGCGTTCTGAGCCACTGGAAATCGAGCGGGAGGCCGCCCTCCGGCGCGAACGAATAGGTATGGCGGGCGGGACGCGGCTTAATCGGCACGGCCGACGGCGCCTCGACCTCGACCGCGGGAACCTGGCCTCCGTGGGCGAGATAGAGCCAGCCGTCCTCGCCCCACACGCATTTCTGGATGGCGGTCTCGCGCCCGAGCGGCGAGCGTTTGAGGCCCTTGAGCGGCCGCGAGCAAAGGTGCGTGTGATAGACCTCGCCGTCCGGCGTCTCGACAATCTGTCCGTGTCCGGCACGCTGGAGAGGGGCGTCCGGCGCATCCTTCGAGGTCAGGAGATGGATGTCCGGGTGCAGTTCATACGGGCCTTCGATCTTGCGCGACCGCGCCATCGTGACCGCGTGATCGTAGCCCGTGCCGCCCTCGGCGGTGGTCAGATAGTACCAGCCGCCGCGCTTGAAGAGGTGCGGGCCTTCGACAAGGCCAAGCGGACTGCCGGCGAAAATGTTCTTCGCTGAGCCGACGAGCCGGCCTGCGACAGGGTCCCATTCCTGCAGCAGGATGCCGAAAAAGGCCGGGTGCTTCAGATGAGCGCCGGCCTGGGCGCGATGGTTCCAGACCATGTTGACGAACCACTTGCGGCCGTCGTCGTCGTGGAACAGCGAAGGGTCGAAGCCGCTCGAGTTGACGTAGGTAGGGTCGGACCACTCGGCCTCGATCGCCGGCGCGGTGACGATGTAGTTATGCGCGTCCTTGAAGTCGCCGTCGAACCGCTTGACGTCGGTATAGACGAGCCAGAACTTGCCGTCGGCGTAGGAGAGACACGGCGCCCAGACGCCGCAGGAGTCCGGTTCGCCGCGCATGTCGAGCTGGGATGCGCGCTCGAGAGGGCGCCGGACGAGGCGCCAATTGACGAGATCGCGCGAGTGGTGGATCTGAACGCCGGGAAACCACTCGAAGGTGGATGTGGCGATGTAATAGTCGTCGCCAACGCGGCAGATCGACGGATCGGGATTGAAGCCCGGCAGGATGGGATTGCGGATCATCGTCGCGGCGCCGCGTTTCAGCGCGCCGCCCACAGCATGCCGCGTTCGAGCATGGTTTTCATCTCGGGCACGGCGAATTCGGCGGTGACATGGCCGAGCGAAGAGTAGAAGACGCGGCCCTCCCCATGCTTGCGCTTCCACACGACCGGCATCACGACGCCCCTGGTCCAGGGCGCGTGTTCGCCTGAGAAGGTGGTCGTCGCCAGCACTTCGTTCGAGGGATCGACGTGCATGTAATATTGCTCGGACCGATAGGGGAAGCTCGAAATCCCCTTCATGATCGGGTCGTCGGGCTTCGCGACATCGACCCTGTAGTCGACGATATTGCCGGGGTGGGCGACCCATTGGCCACCGCACATGAACTGGTAGTCGACGCTGTCGCGGAAGGCGTCGCACATGCAGCCGTGATAGCCGGCGAGGCCGACGCCGCCTCTCACCGCCGCGGTCAGATTCTCGACCTCCTCCTTTTCGATCTTGGACATGGTGACGATCGGCACGATGAGACTCATGTCCGCGATCGCCGGATCGGCGAAGGCCTCGGTGGTGTTTTCGATATAGGTCTTGAAGCCGTGCTCCTCGAGCATCCCGGCGACGATATGCGCCCCCTTTTCGGGCTCGTGCCCGCTCCAACCTCCCCAGACAATGAGCGCTTCGCGCATCCCTTCCTCCAAAAATCCTAGTCGAGTTCGCCGACGCTCAGCGTTGGAGGCAGAGGCGCGGGCCGCTCGGGCCTGGTCGAGATCGCGACCGCTTGGCCTGTGTCGGACGAAGTCTGGAACGCCTCCATCACTTCAAGCACATGGAACGCGAGCTCTCCGCTCGCGCGATGGGGCCGGCCCGCGCGGATCGCCTGCGCCATGTCGGCAAGGCCGAGGATCCGGTAGTTGCCGTCGGCGTAAGCGCCCCGGGTCGGGACTTCGCGCCAGTCTTCGCCCGCGGTCGCGAACTCGACCTTGCCGCCGAAATGGTTGGGATCGGGGACGATGAGCGAGCCGGCCTCGCCATAGAGTTCGATCGGCCCGTGCCGGTGCCGGGCGACATCGAAGCTCATGCTCATCGTGACCACCGCTCCACTGACGAACCTCAGAATCCCGTTGACGTGAGTGGCGACCTCGACAGGGATGCGCGCGCCCGCGAGGGGCTCGCTCGTGACTGTGCGCTCGGACCGCGTCCGGGTGGCGACGCCGCTGACGCTCTCGACTGCTCCCAGAAGATTGACGAGGTCGGTGACATAGTAAGGTCCCATGTCGAGCATGGGGCCGCCGCCGGCGAGGTAATAGAAGCCCGGATTGGGATGCCAGCGCTCGTGGCCCGGGCACATGAAGAACGCCGCGCCGCCGATCGGCCGGCCGATCAGCCCCTCATCGACGGCGCGACGCGCGGTCTGATGGGCGCCGCCGAGGAAAGTGTCGGGGGCGCAGCCGAGCCGCAAGCCTTTGGCCTGCGCCGCTTCGACGAGCCGCCGCGCCTCGGCCGTCGCGACGCCGAGCGGTTTTTCCGAGTGGACGTGCTTGTCGGCGGCGATCGCCTTGAGGCCGACCTCGACATGAGCGTTCGGAACCGTGAGGTTGAGGACGATCTCGACGGCCGGATCGGCCAGCAGCGCCTCAACGGTGCGCGCCGGAACGCCGAATTCCGCCGCGCGCGCCTCGGCCGCCGCCGGATTGGCGTCGGAGAGCGCGACGAGGTTGAGGATCGGGAACTTTCTCGCCGCAGTCAGATAGGCGGCGCTGA
>DATNBG010000460.1:0-6853 GCA_035572075.1 Roseiarcus sp.
GCATGAGGTCTCAAGCGGCTCGTCGCGGAGCCATCCGCGCAGGAAGCCGGACATGAAGGCGTCTCCGGCGCCGAGCACGTTGTAGACTTCGACCGGGAAACCCGGCCCCTTGACGCCCTGATCGAGAGAATCGGGGATCGCGCCGGGGAACACGACGCAGCCCATCGGCCCGCGCTTGAGCACGAGCGTCGCCTGACTTGCCGCGCGCACCGCCTTGAGCGCAGCGAGCGGATCGTCCGCGCCGCCCGCGATCATCATCTCCTCCTCGGTGCCGACGATGAGATCGCATTGCGGCAGGATCGGGCTCAGGCTCTTCGTGACCTCGCCCGACTTGATGTAGCGCTCCTCGCCCGCGCCATGGCCCGCGAGCCCCCACAGGTTCGGCCGGTAGTCGATGTCGAACACAATCCTGCGCCCGGCGGCGCGGGCGATGCGCATCGCCTTGAGCTGAGCGGCGGCGGTGTTGGGCCTTGCGAAATGGGTGCCGGTCACCAGCACCGCCCAGGCGCTTTCGATATAGGCCGGGTCGATGTCGCTCTCGTCGAGCGCGCTGTCGGCGCAATTGTCGCGATAGAAAATGAGCGGGAAGGTCTTTTCGTCGCGGATGCCGAGCAGCACGAGCGAGGTGAGCCGGACCGGATCGGTGCGGATGCCGGCGACGTCGACGCCCTCGCGCGCGCATTGCTCGCGGATGAAGCGGCCCATGTGCTCGTCGCCGACGCGGGTGATGAGGCCGCTCTTCAAGCCGAGCCGCGCCGTGCCGATCGCGATGTTGGTCGGGCAGCCGCCGACCGCCTTGGAGAAGGTCGCCATATCCTCGAGGCGTCCGCCAACCTGCTCGCCATAGAGGTCGACCGACGAGCGGCCGATGGCAATGACGTCGAGGCGGGGCGCGGACGCCATGGCGGGCTGGCTCAAGGTTCGAGCGGCGGGTCGCTGGTTCCGGCGACGTTCTGGTCAAAATCGATATTGGCGCCGGTCATCAGCCCCGACTCGTCCGAGCAGAGATAGGCGCAGGCGCGCGCCACTTCCTTGGGATCGATCAAACGGCCGAAAGGCTTCGCCTTGACAGCCTCCTCGAGCCAGCCGTCCTTGGCGCCGTGGTAGGTCTTCTGGATCCGGTCCTCGCCTGGCGTCGACATCCAGCCGATGTTGAGGCCGTTGACGCGGATGCGGAATTTGAGCAGCGAATTGGCGACGTTGCGGGTCAATGTCGCGAGCGCGCCCTTGGAGGCGCAGTAAGCGATGTTGAACGGCTGGCCGCCATGGGCGGACATCGACTGGATGTTGACGATCGAGCCCGCGATCCTCTCCCGGCGCATGATGCGCACGCTCTCCTGAATGAGGAAGAACGGCCCGCGCACGTTCGCGTCGAAGATCTCATTGTAGCGCTCCTCGGTCGTGTCGAAAATATTGCCGCGATCGGTCAGCGCGGCGGCGTTGACCAGCGCGTCGACGCGGCCGAAGCGCTCATCCGCCTTGGCGATCACCTTGCGGCAATCGGCGACCTTCGTGAGATCCGCCTTGACGAAGAGCGTCGGACAGCCGCCTGCGGAGATGTCGCTTGCGACCCGCTCGCCCCGCTCCGCATTGCGCCCGCAGATCACGAGTCCGGCCGCGCCCCGCTCCCCGAACAGCCGCGCGATCGCCTCGCCAAGCCCCTGCGTGCCGCCGGTGACGACGGCGACCTTGCCGTTCAGATTCGCCGGGCCCGAATAGGCCGGGCGCACGGATGCGCCGGCCTCGGGCGCGGAGGTATCGGCCATGAGCGCTCTCTCCTCGGGCTTGCGGGCGACCCCGCGGAATGCATTCGCCAGCGCGACGCGGGCGGACAGAATGAAACAAAAATTCTATTCTCAAGTCAATATGGAACGTATATTCTTTTTTGAGCGGGCGCGTTGGGCCAGATCGGCGCCCTCAATGGAGGAGCATATGCGATTCGGGATCATCGGGGCGGGCCGGATCGGCAAGATCCATGGCGGCAATGTCGCGGCGCGCCCCGACAGCGAGGTTGCGTACATCGCCGACGCCGACCCGGCGGCGGCCGCCGCCTTGGCCAAATCCACCGGCGGGAAGGTCGCCGATGTCGAGGCGATCCTGGCCGCCAAGGATGTCGAAGCCGTCGCCATCTGCTCGCCGACGGACACTCACGCCGATCTCATCGAGCGGGCCGCTCGCGCCGGCAAGGCGATCTTCTGCGAGAAGCCGATCGATCTCGATGTCGGGCGCGTGCGCGCCTGTCTCGATGTCGTCAAGCAAACGGGCGTGTCCCTGATGGTCGGCTTCAACCGCCGCTTTGACCCCAACTTCGCAGCCTTGCGCAAACGGGTCGCCGAGGGCGCGATCGGCGCCATCGAGATCGTCTCGATCACCTCCCGCGATCCGGGGCCGCCGCCCCTCTCCTATATCGCCCGCTCGGGCGGGCTTTTCCGCGACATGATGATCCATGACTTCGATCTCGCGCGATTCGTTCTCGGCGAGGAGCCGGTTTCGGTCAGCGCCATGGGTTCGGCGCTGGTCGACAAGGCGATCGGGGAAGCGGGCGACATCGACACCGCGGTCGTCATCATGGAGACCGCGTCCGGCAAGGTCGTGCAGATCTCCAATTCGCGCCGCGCGACTTATGGCTACGACCAGCGGGTCGAGGCGCATGGGGCGAACGGCATGCTGTCGGCCGCGAATGTGCGCGAGACCACGGTCGAATGGGCCGGCGCGCACGGGTTCACCAGCGACAAGGCGCTCAACTTCTTTCTCGAGCGCTATGAGGCCGCCTATCGCAACGAGCTCGACGCTTTCATCGGCGCGGCGAAGGCCGGAACGAGACCCCGGCCGGACGGCGAGGACGGGCTCAAGGCGCTCATGCTCGCGGACGCGGCCTACCGGTCCTGGAAGACCAATGAGCGCGTTCCTGTTGGTTGACGCCGGTCACGCCCGCGCCGCTTGCGCGGGGAACCGCGTCGCCCTATAGCGGCGGCGTTAACGGGAAGAAGGTATGGCGCAGGCCCAGAAACGGCGCCCGGATTCGAACTGGGCGCCGATCGAAGAGCCGCCGCCGTCGCAGCCGCCGACATTCGCCGCGCGCCTGATCGGCGCGGTCAAGCGCCACCGCGCTCAGCTTCGGCGGCTCGGCATGGCGGCGAGCGCCGTCATCGTCACCGTTTCGCTGGCGATTTTCCTGCGAACGCTGATCCGCGTCGATCCGGCCAAGTTCAAGGCCGCGATCGCCGGGACCGGCGGCGACCAGATCATGCTCGCCTTCGCCTTCGCCGCGCTGAGCTATCTTGCGCTCACCGGTTACGATGGACTGGCGCTGCGGCATCTCAGGATCAAGGTTCCTTACCGGCTGACGGCGCTGGCGTCCTTCACCAGCTATGCGTTTTCGTTCACGCTCGGCTTTCCGCTGGTGACGGGGGCCGCGGTCCGCTACTGGATCTATGCGCCGGCCGGCCTCTCCGCGGGCAAGGTCGCGAGCCTCACCATCGTGGCCGGGATCACGTTCTGGCTCGGCATGGGACTGGTCGTCGGCGCCGGCTTCCTCTCGGCCTCCGAGCCGATCGCCTATCTCGATCACTTCCATCCGCTCGCCAATCGTCTGATCGGCGTCTGCGTCATCGGCGCGCTGATCGTCTATCTCGCCTGGGTCGGCGGCTTGCGCCGGCGGGAGGCGGCGGTTCTCGGCGGATTCAGGTTTCCTGGCCTTCTGCTTACGCTGGGGCAGATGGCGCTCGGCGTCATTGACATCTGCTCGGCTTCGGCCGCGCTCTACGTGCTCCTGCCGCGCGACGACAGGCTGGGCTTCCCCACGTTCGCGACGCTTTACTCGTTCGCTTCCATGTTGGGAAACGCCAGCCATGCCCCTGGCGGCCTCGGCGTGTTCGAGGCGACGATCCTCCAGGGCGTCGGCGGCTCTGAGGCCGCGGTCCTCGCATCGCTCCTGCTCTTTCGCGGCGTCTATTACGTCGTCCCCTTCATTGTCGCGATGGCGCTCCTGGGCGGCGCCGAGGCGGTCCGCCGCTGGCGTTCGCTGCGGGACGCGGTGTCGCACCCGTCCGACGACTGGCGCGACGGGCGATGAAAAGCCCTGAGGCGCAAAGACTCGCCGACCTGGTGCGATCGCCCTTCGCGATGAAACTGATCGGCGCGATGCCGGAGCCGGCGATCATTGTCAGTTGGGACGAGCGCGTGGCGGCCGCCAACCAGCCGGCGCTCGATCTCCTGCCGGGTCTGAGGATCGGCGGTCCGCTGGTGCTCGGCCTGCGCGCCCCCGACGTCAATGACGGGCGCCGCCGGGTAATGGCGAGCGGCGAAGCCGAGACGGTGCAGTGGAGCGAACGCGTGCCGGTCGAACGTCTGTTCGAGGTCAGCGTCGCGCCGCTCGCGACCTCCGAGGGCGAAGTCGTGGCGACGCTCATCACGCTCCGCGATCAGACCGAGGCGCGCCGGGTCGAGCGGCTGCGCGTCGACTTCATCGCCAACGCAAGCCATGAGTTGCGCACGCCGCTCGCCTCCCTGCTCGGCTTCATCGAGACCCTGCAAGGCTCGGCGCACGACGATCCAAAGGCGCGCGACCGGTTCCTGACGATCATGGGCGAACAGGGGCGGCGCATGGCCAGGCTGATCGAGGACCTGCTGTCGCTCTCGCACATCGAGCAGAAGCAGCACCTCAAGCCCGAAGCGATCGTCGATCTGGCGCAGACGGCAAGGAGCGTCGTCGATGCGCTGACCCCGATGGCCAACGACTACGGCGTCGAAATCCGTCTGAGCGCGCCCGAGCCGGCGATGGTCGCCGGCGACCGCGACGAACTCCTGCGCGTGGCCGAGAATCTGATCGAGAACGCGATCAAATATGGCAAGGGTTCCGAGACCCCGGGCGTGGTCGAGGTCGCGGTCTCGGCCACGGAAAAGGAGGCCTCGCTCAGCGTGCGCGACCACGGGCCCGGCATCGCCCCCGAGCACCTGCCGCGGCTGACCGAGCGGTTCTACCGGGTCGATCCGGTCCAGAGCCGGGCCAAGAACGGCACCGGTCTCGGCCTGGCGATCGTCAAGCACATCCTCACCCGGCATCGCGGCCGATTGACCATTGCGAGCCGGGTCGGCCAGGGGTCCTCCTTCGTCGCAACCTTGCCGCTCGATCCCACAGCCAAGCCCTGAGGCGACGCGCGAGGCCCGCTCGTCGCTGGGCGGGCTTGAGGAGAGGGGCGCGACGGGCGGCCTGCCGGCCTTAGGTTCGTTTTAGGTTCGCGCCCCAAGTTTTTCAGTGGGTTGGGACCCCGTTTAGGTCCGCGCTTCAAAAATAACACATAATAGATTTGTATCAATATCTCTAAACCGCGCTGCCCGCCCCCAACAGCCAATCGCCCGGGCCACGGACCTTGACGCTGTCAGTCGGGAGCCTGCTCCTCGATCGACGAGCTGGCGCGCCACGATTCCCTTGATTTCGCGCAGATGTTCTGTGAAAAACAGGCCGTCGCTTCTTTCGAACCGCGCATAGGTAGAATTACGCATTGTGAATTCCGCAAGTCCATGCATCAGTGACTTGGACTATTCTGTTGCGGTAGGCGCTGTGATTACATGGCGAATAGTCCTATGAGGGACGGTGAATAAGGGGGTGAAACATGGGTAAGCAACAATCCATTGCCCGAGGCGGGCTTTTGACTTCGGTCGCGGCGGCGGCGGTGCTGCTGGGCGCCCCGGCCAAGGCCGATTCGCTCGCGCCAAGCAGCTTTTCGGCCACCATCGGCGTCGGCGGCGTCACCGACATCACCGATAAGCTCGGCGTGATCAGCGCGGGTTCGCCGACCACGGCGTTGGCGGACGTCATGTTCATAGTCGACACGACCGGCAGCATGAGCGGAGGAATCGCGGACGTGGATGCGGCCCTCGCCGGCACGGTCGCGGCGCTCGCGCCGTTGGGAAGCATTGCGACCGGCGCTGCGGAATACAAGGACAAGACCAACGCCGGCGATCCGTTCGACTACCAGCTCGATCAGGCGATCACCACCAACAGCGCGCTGACCCAGACCGCAATCAACGGCTTGACCGCCGGCGGCGGCGGCGACGATCCCGAACAGGGGCTCTTTGCGCTGACGACGGCGACGACCGACTCGGCCACCGGATGGAGGGCCGGCGCCAAGAAGATCGAGGTCATCGTCGGCGATGCGCCCTCGCACGATGACGTTCATCCGACCGCGGCCGGGGGCGTCAGCGTCGGCAGCACCGCGACGACGCTTTCCAGCAACGGCGTGACGCTGATCGCGCTGAACGCGAGCGGGATCACGGGCGACTCGGGTCTGGACAGCTTCAGTCAATTCGACTCCACCACCGGATTGCTGTCGATGGGCGTGGCCGGCTCGCTCAGCGACTTCACCAATTCGACGGACATTACCAACGCCATCGTCGCCGCAGTCGGCTCGTCGTTCGCAACCTATTCCACGGTTTCGCTCGGCTTGGTCGGGCCGGCCCCGTCAAACTGCGGCGTGTCGTTGCCGAGCGCTTTCACCGGCTCTTTCGATCGGTCCATCGACCGGTCGTTCGGCTTCGGGGACGTCGGCGTCACGGGCGTCAGCGCCGGGGTATGCTCGTTCGACATCGGGCTTTTCGCCGACGGCGTGCTGCTGGCCACCGAGTCGGACTCAATCACCGTCACCGGGGTTCCCGAGCCGTCAACCTGGGCGGCGATGCTGATCGGCTTCGCCGCGCTCGGCTACATGGGCTATCGGACGAGGGCGAAGGCCGCCTTCCGTTCGGCGGCCTGACTTTCTCGGCAAGCGAACAAAGCGAAAAGCCGCCCTCGGGCGGCTTTTCTGGTTTGGGAATGCGTGCGGTCTCGACCGGGCCCGCCGGTAGAGCTTCG
>DATNBG010000461.1:0-5529 GCA_035572075.1 Roseiarcus sp.
CGGTGCTTGCGGAAGGCGTCGATCTCGAACCTGACCACGCCGCCGTCGGGCCCGCGGATTTCCTGGTTCGGCAGATCGACGGTCAGCGTCGCGTTAGCGCCGCGCTCGGCGTCGTCCATGAGCTTGGCCAGGTCCTCGCGCGAAACCTTGACCGGCAGAATGCCGTTGTTGAAGCAGTTGTTGTAGAAGATGTCGGCGAAGTCGGTTGCGATGACGCAGCGGATGCCGAAGTCGAGCAGCGCCCAGGGCGCGTGCTCGCGCGAGGAGCCGCAGCCGAAATTGTCCCCAGCCACCAGAATCGACGCCTTGCGGTAGGCCGGCTTGTTGAGCACGAAGTCGGGATTCTCGGACCCGTCATCGCGGTAGCGCCTCTCCGAAAACAGCCCCGCGCCGAGCCCCGTGCGCTTGATCGTCTTGAGATATTGCTTGGGGATGATCATGTCGGTGTCGATATTGTCGATCGGCAGCGGCGCGGCGACCCCGGTCAATGTGGTGAACTTGTCCATTTCGTTCCTCTCTCGATGCGAGGGGCGCTCGAAGGCGGCGGCCGGGCCGAGGAAAGCTGATGCGAGCCTCTAGCAAAGCCGGTTTCAATCGGCAACGGCGGTCGCACCTCCTTCGCCTTATGCGGACTTCCGCTCCCGCTGCGTTCGGCGGCGATTGAGCAAGCCCGACACGAGAGATGCGATGAGCGACCATCACGAAGCGGCTGGGGGAGGCTGGCTCAACTCGAACGTCGTCGGTCTCGCGATCAATCGTTTCCTGTCGGACTTCGGGCATGAGGCGGGCACGGCGATCCTTCCGCTGTTTCTCGCCTCCATTGGCGCCCCGGCAGTCGCTCTGGGCGCGATCGAAGGCGTCGCGGACGGGCTTTCGAGCGGCGCCAAGCTTTTCGGCGGGTGGCTCGGCGACCGGGTGGAGCATCGTCGGCCATGGGCCGCGGCCGGCTATCTTCTGACCGGCGTCACGACCGGGCTTTACGGCCTGTTCGGGTCGTGGCCGTGGGTCCTGATCGTCCGGGCAGTCGGATGGGCCGGGAGAGGGTTGCGGTCTCCGCTGCACGACGCCTTGCTCGCCGACTCGGTTCCCGGATCGGCGCATGGCCGGGCCTTTGGCTTCGACGAGGCGGCCGATACGGCGGGCGCAATCGCCGGACCGTTGGCGGCCCTCGCGATTCTCAATCTCGCGCCGATGTCCAGCGGCCACGCGAAAAGCTTCGCCCTCATCTTTTGGCTCGCGGCGATTCCGGGCGTATTGGCGGCGCTGTCGATCGTCGCGCTTGTGAGCGAGCGCGCCCATCCAAGGCTGCGCGGCACGACCCTCATCGGTTCGCTGCGGATGCTGCCCGCGCCCTATATGCGCTATCTCGCGGGCGTCTTCGTCTTCGGTTGCGGGGACTTTTCGCACACGCTCTTGATCATGTACGCCGTCCAGTCGCTGACGCCGGGTTTCGGCCACGGCGCAGGGGCGATCGCCATCCAGCTTTACGCGCTGCACAACCTGCTTTACGCCGCCGGCGCCTATCCGGCCGGAGCGCTGGCCGACCGGTTCGGCAAACGCGGATTCCTGATCGCCGCCTACGGGTTCGCCGCGCTGATGAATGTCCTGCTCGTGTTCTCGACCCCGTCGGTCGCGACCCTTCTTTTCGCGTTCATCCTTGCCGGCGCGGGATACGCGCTTCAGCAATCCTTGGAGCGGGCGATCGCGGCTGACCTCGCGCCGGTCGAAGTGCGCAGCACCGGGTTCGGCCTGCTGGCCGCCGTCAACGGGATAGGCGATTTCGTTTCGAGCGCGGTGGTGGGCGCCCTATGGACGGCGTTCTCGCCCGCTGCCGGGTTCTCCTACGCGCTGGTCGTGACCCTCGCGGGCGGGGCGCTCATGGTCATCGCCTTGCGGCCGGCAAAGGCCGCGCACGGCGCCTGACCATTAGCCATCAATAAGGGCAAAAGCTCGCGACCGGGCTTCTCAGTGCCGTTCGCGCCTCAGAGATACTTCTCCAGTTCCTTCGCCGCGTCGGCGGGCGGGCGCTCGACGTTGAACGCCTCGACGAAGGCCCCATTCTTGCCCATGAGATAGACGATCGAAGAGTGGTCCATGGAATAGTCGCCATCAGCCTGCGGCTGACCCTTGCGGGCGTAAACCCGAAACGCCTTCTCCGCCGCTTCGACCGCCTGAGGCGCTCCGGACAGCCCGACGATCGCGGAATTGAAGCTGCTGACATAGTCAGCCATGACCTTTGGCGTGTCCCGCTCGGGGTCGACGGTGATGAACAGGGCGGGAATGGCTTTGTCCCCCATTTTGGACAGGATGTCGGAAATCTTCGCCAGTTCGGCCGGGCAGACGTCGGGGCAGTGGGTATAGCCGAAATAGACGAGATAGGGCCGGCCCTTGAGCGTCTGATCGCTGACTGTCTTGCCGTTTCCGTCCTGAAGAACGAAAGGCCCGCCGATCAGCGCCGCACGCGGCTCCCATGGGGGATTCGTGAGCACGAACGCGAGAACGCCGGCCGCAATGATCGCGAATGCGGCCGCGACCGCTCGGATTGCGGACGCCCGCGATCGCGGCGCGGCGGGGGGTTCAGCTTCCGGCATCGGACCTCCATTCGGAGACGCTCCGTAATCGGCAAATAGGGCGATCTGCGGACGGCGTTAAGGAGCTTACGCCGATAGCAACCTGCTATTGACCTCGTGCTGGCCCGGCGCCCCAGAGCCTGATATAGAAGTTGATGAGGTCGAAGCGACCGCGGTCCGATAGACTGCCCCTATCGACCCCTTCAAACGTTTAACTTGAACCCGCGCCAGGCCGGGGGCATCATTCCGGTCTGTCCGGGAGGAAGGTGCGTCATGTCCGGAAGAACGGCGTTCGACGCCGATCTGGCGCGAACGCTGATCGATCGCAAGCGTGCGATGCGTGGCGCGATGCTGCCGATCCTGCACGATTTGCAGGATGAGTTCGGCTATATCGACGAGAGGGCCGTTCCCCTCATCGCCGAGGCGCTCAACATCTCGAAAGCCGAAACGCTCGGCGTGATCAGCTTTTATCACGATTTCCGCCGGTCGCCGGCCGATGGCCGGGTGCTGAAGCTTTGCCGCGCCGAATCCTGTCAGGCCATGGGTTGCGAGGAGCTGGTGGCTCATCTCGCCGACCGTCATGGAATCAAGGCCGACGACGAGGACGAACACGCCGGACTTCGCGTCGAATCGGTCTACTGCCTCGGCAACTGCGCCCTTTCACCCTCGGCCTTGCTCGACGGCGCGCCGATCGGCCGCCTCGACCGCGACCGGATCGACGCGATCGTCGCGGACGCGAGGGGGAGCGCGCAATGAGTCCGCGCGTCTTCGTTCCGGCGGATTCCTCGGCGCTGTCGGTCGGCGCGGACAAGGTTGCAGACGCGATTCGCGACGAAGCGCGCCGCCGCGGCCTCGATATCGAGCTTGTGCGGACCGGATCGCGCGGCCTCTTCTGGCTTGAGCCGCTGGTCGAGGTGGAAACCGCGGCCGGCCGGGTGGGCTACGGCCCCGCTTCGCCCGCCGAGGCGGCTCAACTGTTCGAGGCGGGGTTCCTGACCGGCGGACCGCATCCGAAGGCGCTCGGCCGCGTCGATGCGATTCCCTATCTCGCGAGGCAGCAGCGTCTCATGTTCGCCCGCTGCGGGCTCACCGATCCGCTGTCGCTCGACGACTATCGCCGTCATGGTGGATTTCGCGGCCTCGAACAGGCGCTGAAGCTCGGGCCGAAGGCGTCGGTCGAGGAGGTTGTGGCCTCGGGCCTGCGCGGCCGCGGGGGCGCGGGCTTTCCGACGGGCATCAAATGGCGCACGACCGCCGGCGCCGGCGCCGATCAGAAATATGTCGTCTGCAACGCCGACGAGGGCGACAGCGGCACCTTCGCCGACCGGATGCTGATGGAGGGCGATCCCTTCCTCCTGATCGAGGGCATGGCGATCGCGGCGGTGTCGGTCGGCGCGACCCAGGGCTATATCTATATCCGCTCCGAATATCCGCATGCGTTCGCGACGTTTCAGCGGGCGATCGAGCGCGCGCGGGCGGGAGGGCTCCTCGGTCCGAGCGTGCTCGGCTCGGGCAAGGCGTTCGATCTCGAGGCGCGGCTCGGCGCCGGCGCCTATATCTGCGGCGAAGAAACGTCGCTCCTGGACAGCCTCGAGGGCAAGCGCGGGCAAATCCGCCCCAAGCCGCCGTTGCCCGCGATCGCCGGCCTGTTCGGCAAGCCGACGGTCATGAACAACGTGCTGAGCTTCGCCTCGACGCCATGGATTCTCGAGCATGGCGGGAAAGCCTATGCCGACTACGGGGTCGGCCGGTCGCGCGGGTCGCAACCGTTCCAGCTCGCCGGCAACATCCGCAAGGGAGGGCTGATCGAGCTCGCGTTCGGGCTCTCAATCCGCGAGCTGGTCGAGGGCTTCGGCGGGGGCACGCGCTCGGGGCGCCCGATCCGCGCGGTCCAGGTCGGCGGCCCGCTCGGCGCCTATTTTCCCGAAAAGCTCCTCGACACGCCGCTCGACTACGAGGCGATGCTCGCCGCGGGCGGCATGCTAGGCCATGGGGGCATCGTCGTTTTCGACGACACCGTCGACATGGCGCGCCAGGCCCGCTTCGCGTTCGAGTTCTGCGCCAAGGAAAGCTGCGGCAAGTGCACCCCCTGCCGGATCGGCTCGGTCCGCGGGGTCGAAACTGTCGACAAGATCATCGCCGGCCGGGACCGCCAAAAGAACGTCCAACTGTTGCGCGATCTTTGCGAGGTGATGACGGATGGTTCGCTGTGCGCCCTCGGCGGGCTCGTTCCCATGCCAGTCATGAGCGCGCTCAATCATTTCGGCGAGGATTTCGCCAAGGCGCCGGCGCGCGCGGCGGCGGAATAGGAGATCAGCCCCATGGCGCTGTTGCAGGAACTGGACACTGGCACCCCGATCCGCACCGGGGAAGCGACCGTCACGCTGACCATCGACGGGCGCAAGGTGAGCGTGCCGCCAGGAACGTCGGTGATGGCCGCCGCGGCGCTCATCGACAATCCGATCCCCAAACTCTGCGCGACCGACAATCTCGAGGCCTTCGGCTCCTGCCGCCTGTGCCTGGTCGAGATCGAAGGCCGGAAGGGCACGCCAGCCTCGTGTACGACGCCCGCGGAAGAGGGCATGGTGGTTCACACCCGCACCGCCAGGCTGCAACGCTTGCGGCGGGGGGTGATGGAACTCTACGCCTCCGACTATCCGGCCGACACCCTGACCTCCAGCGCCAATTGCGACAGCGAGTTCCAGGCCCAGGCGGCGATCGTCGGCCTCCGTGAGGTCCGTTACGGTCGGGACGGCGCCAATCATCTCGACGCCGCGGTCGACGCCTCCAACCCCTATTTCACCTTCGACCCGGCGGCCTGCATCGTCTGTTCGCGCTGCGTGCGCGCCTGCGCGGAGGTCCAGGGCACTTACGCGCTGACCATCCTCGGCCGGGGATTCGACTCCAAGGTGGGGATGGACGGCGGCGACTTCCTGTCGTCGGAATGCGTGTCCTGCGG
>DATNBG010000462.1:0-2222 GCA_035572075.1 Roseiarcus sp.
ATTGACATCAGGGCTTCCGAACCGCGCGGCGCGCGGGTAAAAGCCGATTCCCGTGAACTGGACAACGCTTGACGAAGTCCGCGCCGGGGGACTCAAGGCTCTCGACGAGGCGGGGCCCGCATCGGCTTTGCTGCGCCGCTATCGCCGCTATCTCGCGCTGCTCGCCTTCGCGCTTCTCGCGGCGCCGCTCATGGTCGGGATCGTCAGGCCGGACAGCCCCACGTTGATCCTGAAGGAAGGGCGCTATCCCGCGCCCGCGCCGACGCGGCCCGACGCTCCGGGCGACTGGCTCAAGCTGCCCAAGCAGATCGACGCCTATCTTAGCGACCATTTCGGCCTCAGGGAGAGGATGATCCGCCTGCACAGGGATCTCACCCATCCGGTCTTTCTCAAGGTCAACACCGCGATCCTGACCGGCCGCAGCGGGCGCATGTTCTATCAGGGCAACGAGATGGTGCGGCAGAGCGCGGGCCTCGTTCTGAGGGACGTGCGCGTGGCGCAAACGGCGCGCTTCATCGCGGAAATGCGCGATCGGCTGGCCGGGCGCGGCGTTCGCTTTCTCGTGGCCATTCCACCCAATTCGTCGACCATCTACCAGGACGACCTACCGGGCTGGGCTCAGGACAAGGGCAAGACAACCGAATACGATCTCCTGCTCGCGAAGCTCAAGGGTTACGGCGTCAAGACGGTCGATCTGAGGCCGCCGCTGATGGCGCTCCGCGCCAAGGGCGAGAAAGCCTATCTCCTCTACGATGCGCATTGGACCCCGCGTGGCGCGCTCGCCGGATTCAACGCGGTCGTCGAAGCCGACGGGCGCCCCGGCTGGCGTCTCGATCCCGCCGCCGTGATGGGGAAGCCGGAAAAGCGCAAGGGCGGGGACGTCGCGCGGATTCTCGGGGTTGAGGACGAGGTCAGCGAAGAGGCGAAGCCCCTCACCCTCAAGCTTCAAGGAAAGGACGAGAACATTTCCTCGGGAATCATGCCCGACCATGTCGTCGATACGGGGCGGCCCGGCCCGACGATCATGGTGATCGGCGATTCGTTCACTCAAGGCTATTTCCCGCTGATGCTGTCGCAGCACGGCGTCGGTCGGGCGATCTGGATTCATCATCACGAATGCGGATTCGACTGGAAGCTGATCGACAGATATCGCCCCGACGAGGTTTGGTGGGCGCCGACCGAGCGGTTCCTGCTTTGCGATCTCGGCGTCTCGCCGATCGGTTTCAAGGGGACAGGCCCGTGATCGCCGGGCGCGCCGCTCCTCACTGGTCCTGACGGGCCATGCTCATCCCCTGGCGCCGGTATTTCGCGATTCCGGCGTTCTTCCTTCTTGCGACTCCGCTGGCGGTGGGAATTGTCCGCCCCGACGGTCCGGCGGCGGTTCTCAAGGAAGGCCGCTTCCTCAGCCCCCCGCCGCGAATGCCGGAATCGGGCGCCGCCTGGCTTAAGCTGCCGAAGGAGGTCGACGCGTATCTCAGCGATCATTTCGGGCTCAGGGACGCGCTGATCCGCGCGCACAAAGACCTGACCAAGCCGATGCTCGGCTTCGGTAACGATTCGGTGCTGGTCGGCCGCGACGGGCGGCTCTTCTATCTCGGCGAGGATACAGTGCGCCAAAGCGCCGGGCTTATCCTGCGGGACGAGCGGGTGTCCGACACCGTAGCCCTGCTCGCGCGCATGAACGCCGCGCTGAAAGCGCGTGGGATCAGGTTTCTCGTCGCCGTGCCTCCGAACGCGCCGACGATCTATCAGGACGATCTGCCGCGCTGGGCTCAGAATCGCGGCCGGCGAACGGAATATGACATGCTCCTCGACGGGCTTAAGGCGAAGGGCGTCCAGGCGATCGATCTCCGCCCGGTGGAGCGGCAAGCCCGCTCTGAAGGAGCCGCTTATTACATGCACGATACCCATTGGACCGCGCGGGGAGCGCTCGCCGCGTTCAACGCCATCGCCGCGGCGGACGGGCATTCCGACTGGAGGCTCGATCCGGCCGCGGCGCTGACCGAGCCCAAGCCCCATGAGGGCGGGGATCTCGGCCGGATGCTGGGCGTCGAGGGGCTGACCGAGATCGCGGAGGACCTGGCGGCGCCCGCGCCGAATAAGGAGCTTCTGACCGCGAACCCGTTCAGCGACTATGTTTCGACCTCCGCGAAGCCCGGCCCGACCATCATGGTGATCGGCGATTCGTTCACCGGAGGCCTGTTCGACCGGCTCATGCTCGC
>DATNBG010000463.1:0-10455 GCA_035572075.1 Roseiarcus sp.
GCGGACTTGCGGCTTGCGAACACGGTCCCCTATGCCGAGGAGGACATCGTCGATGCGTAACCATCGCTCAACCACGAACAGGCGGGAATCGCAAAAGGAGAGATCGTCAGAGGGAGCGTCCCGTGCAAGAATCCGTTGCGCGGTCTACACCCGTAAATCGTCAGAAGAGGGCCTTGAGCAGGAGTTCAACTCCCTCGACGCGCAGCGAGAAGCCTGCGAAGCCTTCATTCGTAGCCAGCGTCATGAGGGCTGGATCGTCCTACCGGAGCTGTACGATGATCCGGGCTTTTCCGGGGGAACGATGGACCGCCCGGCGCTTCAACGCCTTCTCGCCGACGTCGCGGCCAGGAAGATCGAGGCCCTGGTCGTCTACAAGGTGGACCGGCTGACGCGCTCCTTGAGCGACTTCGCCAAGATCGTCGAAATCTTCGACGCAAACGCCGTCTCGTTCGTTTCGGTGACGCAAGCGTTCAACACCACGACCAGCATGGGGCGGCTGACCCTCAACGTGCTGCTCTCATTTGCGCAGTTCGAACGGGAGGTCACGGGCGAGCGCATTCGGGACAAGATCGCCGCCTCGAAAAAGAAAGGCCTCTGGATGGGCGGCCTCCCGTCGCTCGGCTACGAGGTCAAAGACCGCAAGCTCATCGTCGTTGAGAAGGAGGCGGAACGGGTGCGCCTGATCTTCCGGCGCTATCTCGACCTCGGCTGCGTCCGGGCCCTGAGAGAGGACCTTCTGGCCCAAGGCGTCGTCAGTAAGCGGCGGTTGTTCGAGGATGGGCGTGTCTCCGGCGGCCTGCCATTCTCGCGGGGCGCGCTCTATCATCTGCTGCAAAACCCAGTCTACCGCGGCATGATCGCCCACAAGGGCCAGGCGTATCCCGGAGAGCACGCAGCGATCGTCGACCAGGATCTCTGGGATGCCGTTCAAAGAAAGTTGCGGGCCAACGGCGTCGAGCGAAGCGACGGTCGAAAATCCGATAGCCCGGCGATCCTTACTGGCGTCCTCTTCGACGCCGCGGGAGAGCCGATGACGCCGACCCATGCGGCGAAGAAGGGCGTGCGCTATCGCTACTACGTCTCGCGCCACCTGGTGACGGGGGTGCAGAGCGGCGATCCCGGACAGAGGCTCCCGGCTCCGGGGCTCGAGAATCTTGTCATCGCTCGCCTGCGGGCTTTTCTCGCCGACCCGGCCGCAGTCGACGACGCCCTACCCGAGGATAGTCGCGATGCGCCCACCTGCAAACGGGCTTCCGACGCGGCAGTGGAACTGATTCAGATCCTGGACGACCCGTCCAACCCATCGCGTGAGCCGTTCCTCCGCGCCGTGCTGACCCGCGTTCAAGTTCGCCTCGAGGGCATCGAAATCCAGTTGGACGGCCGTCGCGTCGCCGCGGCGCTGATAAAAGATCGCGCCGAACAAGAAAAATCAGCCTCAGAGGGATTGGCTGCGACCTCGCTGGATCTTTTCGTCGCTGATGACGTGAGCAAAGCCCAAACTGGCTCCGGTCAACGCGAGCTGATCCTTCCCGTCGTACCCGTGCGGTTGAAGCGACGCGGGAACGAGATGAAGTTCGTCGTCGAAGGCGGTGCAATCGCCGAAGACCCACGCATCGACGAGAGCCTTGTTCGGTTGATCGTTCGGGGAAGGATCCTCGCTCGACGCTTCCAGGACAATCCCGCCGCCACGATCGAAGATATTGCCGCCGGAGAAGGATACGGGGCGACTTACGCCGGTCGGCTTCTTCGTTTGACGGGTCTCGCCCCGGACATCGTCGCAGCGATTCTCGACGGACGGCAGCCACCGGAGCTGACCGCCAATGCGGTCATGGCCGATACGCGGCTCCCACTTGAATGGTCGGCGCAGCGAGCGGCGCTCGGATTTCCCGCGAAGGCCGTCGTTCCCTGAGAGCGGCGCTGCTCACGCGCCACAGCACATCGAAAACTTCGATTGCGGAGGCCCTGGAAACGGCCTCGCGTCGGCTGCGTCGTTCCCGAACTCGCCAAACCTGCGCGTGTCCGGTGCTTGAGAAATGCGCGCTCGGATCTTGTCGAGGTGACTGCCCGACCCACCACACAGTCGAAATGATGCTCAGAGACCCCCGCACCACGAAAAACGCCGTCAGAGAATTCGAGGTCGGAAAGCGACTGAGAGCCGCTAGAATTGGTCTCCTCGAGGCCCATCTGTTCGCTTCCCTGACAACGCTCGGAAATCACGACGGATTTGCGCCGCGTAACGCCACATTGTCTATTAATATCAGTGTCCTAGTAGGTGGCGGAAGGAGTGAGATTCGAACTCACGGTGGACTTGCGCCCACGGCGGTTTTCAAGACCGCTGCCTTAAACCGCTCGGCCATCCTTCCATTATTGAATCGTTGATTTTCTTGAGGGGGCTTGAGCACGAATCCGCGCCCCGCTTCTCGCGTCATGCAGCGCATATTCGCGCTCATCGTTGACCAAGTCCAGCCGAAAGAAGCCCGGCTCAAACAAACGAGAGCCATTAGCCGGTCGAACCGCCGGGACGCCTGGTCCCTCCGAATTCGCGGGTCATGGCTTCGCCCGCCGCCACCACCAGCTCCGCGAGCCGGGGCAGGCGCTGATCGGTCAGCCGCATCACCGGACCCGCGATCGAAACGGCGCCCGGGGCGGAGCCGTTCTCGTCGGCGATTGAACTCGCTATGCAGCGCAGGCCGGCGGCGACCTGCTCGTCGTCGAACGCATAACCGCGGGCCCGGACCTCGCGGAGTTCGGCGCGGAGCCTGCGCCACGCCTGCGCCGACAATCTTTCGGCCGCCGGCGGGGCCTGCTTGCCGAGCAATTCGTCGACTTCGAATTCCGGCATCCTTGCGAGAATGGCCTTGCCGGCCGCGGAACGGTGCAGCGGCACGCTGCCGCCCGGGCGCGAGATCGCCCGGATCACCTGCCGGCTTTGAACCTGCGTGATGCAGATCGCGTGCCCGCCGTTCGGAACGTAGAGATTGACCGTTTCTCCGGTCCTCTCCATCAACTGACGCATGAAGGGCATGGCGATCGGCGCAAGCTCGCGCGAGCGCGCGAAGCCGGCCCCGACGATGAAGGCCTGCACGCCGACGCGCCAGATCATGCCTGCGGGATCGAAACGGACGAAGCGTTTGCGCTGAAGCGTGGTGAGCAGCCGGTGCGCGCTCGACAACGGCAGACCAACCGTCTTCGCGAGCGCGGAGAGCGACTGTCCGTCGTCGTTCTCGGCGAGCGCGTCGAGCAGCGAAAGCGCGCGTAGCAACGACTGAACGCCGCCGTTGCGTTCGATGGAGGAGATTGTCTTCTCTCCCTCTCCTGGCGCGATGGCGTCGCCAGCGTCCAACCGCATCGATTATCCCCTCGGACGGTAGGTAATATTCCACATTGTGAAAATCATTCTATTTTCGTTGCGTCAAGTCTGAGGCCGTTCCACTCTTGAGGAAAGGCGGAGAGTGCCATGCGGGTCGGCGTCCACAAGTTGGCGATGATGAGCCCAAGCGACGTGTCCGCGCTCGAGCGCCTGATCGACGCGGGCGAGGTGAACCCCGCGGAAATCGTGGCGCTGATCGGCAAGACGGAAGGTAATGGCGGCGCCAACGACTTCACCCGCGGCTTCGCGACCCTGTCGTATTCGCTCGCGCTCGCCCGGCGGCTCGGCGTGACGCCGGAAGAGGTCGCCAAGCGTGTCGCCTTCGTCTGGTCGGGCGGAACCGAAGGGGTGCTGAGCCCGCACGCGACGCTGTTCACGCGCGCGCCGTCGCCGCCCGCGGGGGGCAAGCGGCTGGCGATCGGGATCGCGGTCACGCGGGACTTCGCGCCCGAGGAAGTCGGCACGATGGCCGAAGTCGGCGCGGTCGCGGAGGCGGTCCGGCGCGCCCAGGCCGAAGCCGGGATCAATGATCCGCGGGACGTTCACTATGTCCAGGTCAAGGGTCCGCTGCTGACGCCGGCGGCGGTCGCAGACGCGGACCGCCGGGGCGCGAAACTCGTCACCCGCGACCCCAACGGCTCGAAGCCCTTCGCCCGCGGCGCGACCGCGCTCGGCGTCGCCGTGGCGCTCGGCGAAGTCGAGGAGGCCGCCCTGACCGACGACGCGATCGCGCAACGCATGGATCTGTTTTCCACCGTCGCCAACACCTCCGCCGGCGGCGAACTCAAGAACTGCGAGATCCTGCTGTTCGGCGCCTCGGCCGCCGCGGGCGGCGACCTCTCCATCGGCCATGCGGTGCTCCGCGACGTCGTCGACGCCGATGGGGTCCGCTCGGCGGTCCGTAACGCGATCGGCGACCAAGGCGCCGCGATCGATCCCGCGCGCATCGTCGCCATTTTCGCCAAGGCCGAGGCGCCGCCCAGCGGGATGCTGCGGGGGCGCCGCACCACGATGCTCTCCGACGCGGACATCAACTATGAGCGGCACGCTCGCGCGGCTCTCGGCGCTGTGATCGCCTCGGTGACCGGCGATTCGGCGATTTTCGTGTCGGGCGGCACCGAGCATCAATGCAAGCCCGGCGAAGCGCCGATCGCGGCGATCGTTCGCGTCTGAAACATCTGGAGGCGCCGCCCGCGAATTCCGACGGAACACCAAAAATGCGAGAGCCGCCGACGGCGCGCCGCCCGAGGGGCTCGCGGAAACGAAGGTGACTTCTCATGAAAAAATCGAGGAAACTGCCCTACCTGTTTGGCTCCGTCGCCGCGCTGACGCTGTTCGCGTCCTGCCTCGGCGTCACCGCCGCGAAGGCCGAGGACAAGGCGGCCATCCTGCTTCCTGGCAGCATCAACGACCAGAGCTGGAACGCGCTTGGCTACGCGATTCTCAAGAGTCTCGAGTCCCACGGCTTCAAGACCGCCTATTCCGAGAACGTCTCCGACGCCGACGAGGCCGAGGCGCTGCGCGACTATGCGAGCCAGGGCTATCTGATTGTGATGGGGCACTCCGGCCGGTTCGTCTCGGCGATGGAGCAGGTCGCGCCCGATTTCCCCAAGACCCAGTTCATCGCGGTCAGCGGCAACGAAGGCAAGCCGCCGAACGTGATGTCGATCGACTGGAACAACGCCCAGTTCGGCTGTCAGCTCGGCTTGCTCGCGGCGAAAATGAGCAAGACCCACAAGGTCGGCGGGGTCTATGGCTTGCAGGGCGTGCCCAACATCACCGCGCAGGCCGGCGGTTTCCGGATCTGCGCGACCAAGGCGGGCGCCAAGGTGACCATCCTCTATGTCAAGGACATGGAGGACTCGGCGGAAGCGAAGGAGGCCGCGCTGTCGCTGATCGCGCAGGGCGCGGACTTCATCACCGGCAAGCTCAACGCCGCGGAAACCGGACTTGTCGAGGCGGCCAAGGAGAAGAACGTCTGGGTCACGGGACGCGGAGTCGACCAGACCAAGATCGCGCCCAAACTCGTGCTCACCAACATCGTCGAGGACTGGCCGGCGATGTTCGGCAGCACCGCCGAGCAGGTCAAGAAGGGCAAGCTGTTCGGCACCTTCGTGCAATACGGATACGACACCGCGCCCGTCACAGGGGCGACGCTGGAATACGAGCCGGGCAAGGAATTCAACCCCGTCGTTCCCGCGGCGGTGGCGAAGGAGGTCGGCGATCTGGCGGCGCAGTTCAAGAGCGGCGCCTTGAAGATCGCGCCGACCGAGAACGACGCGCGCCCCGGCGGTTGAGGGGCGCGCGCGAGCAGCTTGCTTGTGTCCTGGCGCGCCGGCGCAGCGCGCGCCGGCGCCCGTGAACGATTGGCGAAGGCCGGCGATGATCGCGCTCCTTGAGATGCGAGGGATTGTCCGTCGTTTCGGCGCGGTGACCGCCAACGACGGCATCGATCTTGAAGTCGGCGAGGGGGAGATCCTCGGTCTCCTCGGCGAGAACGGCTCCGGGAAGAGCACGCTGATGAAGGTGCTCTTTGGCATGATTCCGCCCGACGCGGGCCGGATCGTGTTCCGCGGCCGGGCCCTCTCCGGCCATCGCCCGGCGGACGCCATGGCGGCGGGCATCGCGATGATCCATCAGCATTTCATGCTGATCGAGGCGATGAGCGTGGTCGAGAACGTCATGCTCGGATGGCCGGCGGCGGGGCGGCTCCTGAAGCGGACGGAAATGGCCGGCCGCGTTCGCGAGGCGAGCCGCCGCTTCGGCCTCGACCTCGATCCCGACGCGATGATCGCCGACCTTTCGCTCGGCCGCCGGCAGCGAGTCGAAATCCTGAAAGCGGTCCTGCGCGAGGCGCGCCTGCTGATCCTCGACGAGCCGACCTCCAATCTCGCGCCGAGCGAGGTCGCCGACCTGCTCGCGATCCTTCGCCGGTTGCGCTCGGAGGGCACGGGCATCGTCTTCATCACCCACAAATTGCCGGAAGTCTTCGAGGTCTGCGACCGGGTCGTCGTGTTGAGGGCGGCGCGAGTCTCGGGCGGCGCGCCGATCGGCGAGGTGACCAAGGCCCAGCTTGCGGAAATGATGGTCGGGCGCGACGTCACAGTTCCTCATGCCGATCGGTCGCCCACCAGGGGGCCCGTTCGCCTGAAAGTCGCTGGGCTGGAAGGCCCTGGGCTCGGGCCGCTCACGTTCGAGGTTCGCGGAGGCGAGATTCTCGGGGTCGCCGGCGTCGACGGCAACGGCCAGATCGAGCTTGCCGAGACCCTCGCCGGCCTGCGCCAGCCCCGGGCCGGCGCCGTCATGCTGGACGGGCGCGACATCACGCGCGCGGCGGTCGCGGCGCGGACAAGGGCGGGCGTCGCGTACATGCCCGCCGACCGGTCGTCGACCGCGCTGGTCCGGACCCTCTCGATCGCCGAAAACCTGATGCTGCGCGACAGCCGCGAGCCGCCCTACGCGCAGGGCATGGTTCTTTCCATCGGCGGACTGCTCGACAAGGCGGGCCGGCTCATGAAGGAATACGACATTCGCGGGCAGGGGCCGAAGACGCTAGCGGCGCGGCTCTCTGGCGGCAATCAGCAGAAGATCGTGATCGCGCGCGAACTCGACCGGAAGCCGGCGGTGCTGATCGCGCATCAGGCGGCCTGGGGCCTGGATCCCGGCGCGACGCGGTTCGTCCTGGAGCGCGTTCTCGCCTTGCGCGAGGAGGGCGCGGCGGTCCTCTATTTCTCCTCCGAACTCGAGGAAGTGCTCGAAGTCGCCGACCGCATCGCGGTCATGGCCAATTGCGGCTTCGCCGGCGTGACAATGCGCAAGGGCGCCGACATCGGCCAGATCGGGCTTTGGATGTCGGGGCGGGCCGCATGACGGAGACGGCGCCGCGCGCGCGGGACACGGGGCAGGCGCGCGTCTGGCCGCCGCGGCTGCGCTTCGCCGATTCGATGGCTTGGCGCGTCGTGGCCGCGGCCGCGCTTTCCATCGCCGCATCGGCGGTTCTCGTCGCGCTGTCCGGCCACAATCCGTTCGCCGCGTTCGCCGCTATGCTGAGAGGCGCGCTCGGTTCGCCCCACCAGATCGGCTTCGCGCTCAATCGCGCGACGCCTTATCTGCTCGCCGGGAGCGGCGTGGCTGTGTGCTTTCGCGCGGGCGTCATCAATATCGGCGCGGAGGGACAGATCGCGCTCGGGGGCGTGGGCGCCGCCGCCGTCGCCCTGCACTTTCCGGCCTCGCCGCCCATTGTGGCGGTCGTCGCCGCGCTGATCGGGGGCGCCCTGTTCGGCGCGCTATGGGCCGGGCTCGCCGCGGCGATCCATCTCGGACGGCGTGTGCATGAGGTTCTGACCACCCTGCTGCTCAACTTCGTCGCGCTTCTGCTCGTGCAGCAGATGCTGGCGGGGCCGCTCGGCCAGTTCGGCGCCGGCTTCCTGCAATCCCCCGCGCTGCCGCGCGCGGCCTGGCTGTGGAAGGTCCCGGAGTTTGGCGCGCACGCGGGGTTTCCGATCGCGCTCATCGCGGCCTTGGCCTTATCCTTCATCCTCTGGCGCACGCCGTTCGGCTTTTCGCTGCGCGTCGCCGGCAGTTCGCGGCGCGCGGCCGCCTACGCCGGCTTCTCCGTTTCCTCGATCACCTGGAGTGTGATGCTGATCGCGGGCGCGCTCGCCGGGCTCGCGGGCGCGGTCGAAGTGCTCGGCGTCCAGCATCGGCTGATCGAGGGCTTCTCGCTGGGCTTCGGCTTCAAGGCGGTGACGGTGGCGCTGCTTGGAGCGATCGAGCCTCTGGCGGTCGCGCCGGCGGCGCTGTTCGTCGGCATGCTCGAGGCCGGCGCCCAGTCGATGCAGCGGCAGATTGGAGTGCCCTCGGCGCTGGTCGTGGTGATCGAAGGGCTCACCATGCTGTTCGTGCTCGCAGCCACGGTGCGGCGCGCGTGATCGAGTTTCTCGCCGCGGCGATCCGCATCGCCACCCCGCTCTTGCTCGGCGCGCTCGGAGGCATCCTGTCCGAGCGCGCCGGCGTGTTCGCCGTCGGCCTCGAGGGCATGATGCTGATGGGCGCCTTCTCCGCGATCGTCGGCGCGTGGGCCCTGCACAGTTTGCTCGCCGGTGTCGTGCTCGCATCCCTCGGGGGCGCCGCGATCGGCGTCGTCGTCGCGATCGTCACCGTGCGCTTCCGCGCCGACAATATGGTGACCGGCCTCACCGCCAACATCCTGGCCGTCGGGCTCACGAGCTATCTCATGCGCGCCCTCTCCGGCGGAGGCCGGCCGGTCGCCATCCATCTGACGCCTTTGCCGCCGTGGCCGATTCCGAAGCTGGATCAGATTCCGGTCGCCGGCGCGCTCTTGTTCTCGCTCCCGCCCCTGACCTATCTCGCGATCGTCGGCTGCGTTGCCCTCCAAGCGTTCCTGTATCGAACCCGGGCCGGTCTCACCCTGCGCGCGACCGGAGAGAACCCGGAGGCGGCGTTCGCGTCCGGCGCGGAACCGATGCGGGTGCGAATCCTGGCGGTCGTGGCTTGCGGCGCTGTCGCCGGACTGGGCGGCGCGGTGCTGTCGCTTCAGCAGGTCGGGACGTTCACCGACAACATGACCGGCGGACGCGGCTATCTCGCGCTGGCTTCGCTCATCGTCGCCCGCTGGAACCCGATCGGGGCGGCGGTCGCGTGTCTCGCCTTTGGAGCGGCGGAAGCCTTCGAGCTCAGGCTGCAGGGCTTTGGCGTTCCGGTGAGCTCCTACATCGTCCAGATGGCGCCCTATGTCATCGCGCTCGCCGTGCTTGCCGGGCTCGGACGCTCCTCCCGGATGCCGGCGTCGATCGGCCAACCGCTCCAATGGGATTGATGAGGCTTCTCATGCCGGAAACCGTCACCGACATCGCAACGGCGCTTCGCCAAGGCCGGCTGACCTCGACCGCGCTGGTCGAGCGCTCGCTTAAGCGCATCCGCCGCCTCGACGGCCGCTTCAACAGTTTCGTCGCGCTGGACGAATCGGGCGCCGCCGAGGCCGCGCGCCAGAGCGACGCGCGCCTGTCGAAGGGCGCGGCCCGCTCGGCGCTCGATGGCGTGCCGGTCTCGATCAAGGATAGCATCCATGTCGCGGGCTTACCCTCGACCTGGGGCAGCCGGGCGCTCGCGACGTTCATGCCTCCGATCGACGAATTGCCGGTCGCGCGCCTGCGCGCGGCGGGCGCGATCGTGATCGGCAAAACGAATGTGCCGGAGTTCACCCTCGAAGGCTACACCGGCAACGACCTTTTCGGCGTGACCCGCAATCCGTGGAACGCCGATCTGACGCCGGGCGGATCCAGCGGCGGCGCCGCGGCGAGCGTCGCGGCCGGTTTCGTCCCCGCGGCGCTCGGGACGGACGGCGGCGGATCGATCCGCCGCCCCGCCTGCCACACCGGCCTTGTCGGCTTCAAGCCGTCGATCGGACGCTGGCCGCGGATCGACGGATTCCCGGTGATTCTCGCCGATTTCGAGACCGCGGGGACGCTGTCGCGCACGGTCGAGGACGCCATGTTGCTCGACGGGGTCCTCAAGGGCCCCGACCAGCGGGACCGCCGGTCGCTCTACGCGGCCGCCGAGCCCTGGCCAAGAGAGAAGCTGCGCGTGCTCTATGTCCCTCGCTTCGGCGATTCCCCGGTCGATCCCGAGGTCGCCTCGCATGTCGCGGCCTTCGCGCGGACGCTCAAGAGCCTCGGTCACGAGGTCACGGAGAAGCCGGTTTTCTTCGATCTTGACGAGGCGGCGCGCATCTGGAGCGTCGTCTCGCGCTCAGGGGTCGCGTGGCTCTTGCGGGAGAACCCGGGCTTCGAACGTGAAGCCGGCGCTTCCGCACGCGCGATGGCGGCCGAGGGGCGCAAGATGACCGGCGCCGACTATACCGGGGCGCTGGAGCGCGCCGGAGGCTTGCGGCGCCGCTGCGCGGAACTGTTCGCGGAGGCGGACCTCGTTCTGACGCCCACCGCCGCGGCCTTGCCCTGGCCCGCCGCTGCCGCCTATCCCGACATGATCGACGGACGGCCGGCCGGTCCCCGCGACCATGCCGTGTTCACCGGCTGGGTCAATATTTCCGGCGTCCCGGCGAT
>DATNBG010000464.1:0-2779 GCA_035572075.1 Roseiarcus sp.
GGCGCCAACATCTTCCTCGGCCGCGAAGTCAGGACGCGCCGCCTCGGCGGCCTCGTGAAGACGCTCGACGACAGGCACATGCGCGAACAATCGCGCCAGACCCTCGAATCGCTGCAGATTCGCTTTCCCACCCTGACCGAGCCGATCGAGAAGCTCTCGGGCGGCCAGCGGCAGGCGGTGGCGATCGCCCGCGCCGTCTACTGGGACGCGCGGCTCATGATCATGGACGAGCCGACCAACAACCTCGGCGTGCCCGAGCAGCACAAGGTGCTGGAGCTCATTCGCACGCTTAAAGATCGGGGCGTGCCGGTGATCCTCATCACCCACGTCCTGCCCGACGTGTTCGCCGTCACCGACCGCGTCGTCGTCATGCACCGCGGCCGCAAGGTCGCCGAGAAGATCACGGCGCGGACCAACGCCGAGGAGCTGGTGCAATATATGGTCGGCGCCCGCGAGGACGCCCCGGCCTGAGGCCTTGACGCCTCCTCATCGCCAACGATTGACGCGAAACTCGGCGTAGCGTTACGCTTTCGGCGCATTTTGCGCCTGGGGAGAGAATTGGCGCATCCATAGGGGGAAACATCATGTCGAACGCGAAATCCGGATGGGCAGATCGAAGCGCGCGTTTCGCCGGCTTAAGCGCGCTCGCCGCGTGCGCGCTTGCGTTCGCTGGCGGCGGCGCCGAGGCGGCAGATTGCGGCGCGCTCGCCGGCAAGACCTTCGGCGACGCGACGATCACCGCCGCCACCAATGTGTCGCCGCCGTCGAGCGTGGTCGGCAAGGATCCCCCCGTTCCAGTCGCGGTGAACGCTCCGTTCTGCCGCGTCCAGGGGACGATCAGGCCGTCCTCCGACTCAGACATCGCCTTCGAGGCCTGGCTGCCGCCTCAAGCCGCCTGGAATGGCAAATACGAGGGCGTCGGCAACGGCGGGTTCGCGGGCTCGATGATCTATGCGCCGATGAATTGGGCGCTGGAAGCGGGCTACGCGGTGTCGGCGACCGACACCGGCCATTCGGGCGGAAGCCTGGAGTCGGCCTGGGCGCTTGGCCATCCCGAGAAGATCAAGGACTTCGGCTGGCGAGCGATCCACGAGACGGCGCTGGCGTCGAAGGCGATCATCGAGGCCTATTACGCGAAACCGCCCGCCCATTCCTATTTCAGCGGCTGCTCCGACGGCGGCCGGGAAGCGCTGATGGAGGCCCAGCGCTTTCCGAAGGATTACGATGGCATCGTCGCGGGCGCGCCGGCGAATTTCTGGACGAAGCTGCTCGCCAACGGGGTCTGGACCGACGAGGCCCTGACCGAGACGCCGGCGAGCTGGATCTCGCCCGATGAGCTCTCGCTCGTGACCGGCGCCGCGCTCAAAGCCTGCAACGGCAAAGGCGGCATTCTCGACGATCCCGGGGCGTGCCATTTCGATCCTTCGAGCCTCATCTGCAAGGCGGGCGAAACGAGCCAATGTCTGTCCGCGCCCCAGGTCGCGGCGCTGAAGAAAATCTATTCGGGCATGCAGGACGCCGCGGGCAAGACGGTCTTCCCCGGCTACCCGCCGGGCGGCGAGGCCGGCCCGGTGGCCTGGCCGCTGTGGCTCACCGGCTCAGACCCCAAGCGCGTCGAGGGGACGCTCATCTACGGCTTCATGACCGGCTACTTCGCCGACATGGTGTTCGACAAGCCAGACTGGAATTTCCACGGGCAAAATCCCGCCGACGATCTCGCGCAGGCTGAAGAAAAGACCGGGCAAGCCCTCGACGCGGCGAACCCGGACCTGAGCGCCTTCCGCGACGCGGGCGGCAAGCTCATCCAGTATCATGGCTGGAGCGACGCGGCGATTCCCGCGCAAAGCTCGATCGACTATTACGGGGAGGTCGCGGCCAAACTGGGCGGGATCGAGACAGTTCAGTCGTTCTATCGCCTCTTCATGGCGCCTGGCATGCAGCACTGCGGCACGGGCCTCGGGCCGAACGCGGTCGGCGGCGTGTTCGGACTGCCCTCGCCTTCCCATGACCCCGAGCATGACGTCGTCGCAGCGCTCGCCCACTGGGTCGAGGACGGCAAGGCGCCCGACCGGATCGTCGCCACGCTCTACCGCGACAACGACCCGGCCAAGGGAATCGTGGCCCAGCGCCCCTGGTGCCCCCATCCCGCCGTCGCCCGATATTCCGGCCAGGGCCTCCGCACCGACGCGGCGAGCTACGCCTGCTCGGCGCCGGCGAAGTGAGGGGGTGCTGAGGCGCCGGTCCGGAGCTAAGGGTCCGGCCGCCCGGGAGGGCGCGCGAATGGCCTGTTCATGCGACGCCATCGTCATTGGCGCGGGCCCCGCCGGCCTCGCTGCAGCGGCGGCGCTTCGGGCGCGCGGCCTCGACGCCCTGATCCTTGAAAAATCCGGCGCGGTCGGCGCGGTCTGGCGGCGCCATTACGACCGCCTCCATCTTCACACCGACCGCGCGCGCTCCGGCCTTCCGGGCCTGCCGATCCCGAAGGCCTGCGGGCGCTACCCCTCGCGCGCCGACGTTGTCGCCTATCTCGAGGCCTATGCGGCGAAGTTCGCCCTGAAGCCGGTCTTCAACGCGCCAGTGCGTGCGGTGCGGCGCGACGGGCGGGCGTGGCGCGCGGAAGCGGGCGAGAACTCGCAAACGGCGCCGATCGTGGTCGTCGCGACCGGCTCGGCCGGCTATCCTCACGTCCCGGCATGGCCGGGGATGGACGAGTTCGGCGGCCCGATCCTCCATTCGAGCGTCTACCGCAATCCGGCCCCTTTCGCCGGAAAGCGCGTGC
>DATNBG010000465.1:0-4808 GCA_035572075.1 Roseiarcus sp.
GCGGATCGACGCCTTCGCCAAGGTCACCGAGGACGAGCTGTTCATCCATGTCGATCCCGAGCGGGCGCGGGCGACCCAATTCGGCGGCACGATCGCGCACGGGTTCCTCACCCTCTCGCTGCTCTCGGCGATGGCCTATAGCGTGCTGCCCAGAATCGAGGGCGCCTCGCACGGGATCAATTACGGCTTCGACCGCGTGCGCTTCGTCCACCCTGTCCCCGCGGGAAGCCGGGTGCGCGCGCATTTCACGTTGAAGGCGGCGACGCCCCGTTCGGCGCGCGAATGGCAGCTCACTTACGAGGTCAGCGTCGAGGTCGAAGGGGCGCCGAAGCCCGCGCTCGCGGCGACCTGGCTCACGATGCAGGTGATGGGCTGAAGCCGCATCCCGCCGGCGACGCTCTCCAGCCCGAAGGATACTGACATTGACGATTGAGGATCGCGCGCCGGAACCGGAGCGGCCGATTCCGGCGCCAGGCGCTCACGCCGCCTTCCTGTTGATGGCCGAGGTCGCCAGCTTGGTCAGAAGCTGGTCGGTCTTGATCTCTTCCTGCAACGTCTCGTCGAGAAGCTTGGCCGCGTCGTTGAGGCCAAGCTCCCGAGCCCAGGTCTTGAGCGTGCCGTAGCGGGCGATCTCGTAGTGCTCGACCGCCTGGGCGGATGAGGCGAGGCCGGCGTCGAGCGCCTCCGCGCCCTTGAACTCATCCATGATCTCCTTGGCTTCCTCGATGATGCCGAGGATCGCTTCGCAGGTCTTGCCGCGCGCGGGCCGGCCGAACTGCTCGAACACCTCGTTGAGGCGCTCGACATGGCCTTCCGTCTGCTCGCGATGGGTCTCGAAAGCCTGCTTGAGTTCAGGCGACGCAGCTTCACGGGCCATTTTGGGCAACGCGCGCAAAATCTGCTTCTCGGCGAAATAGATGTCCTTGAGGGTCTCGGAGAACAAATCTTCGAGGTTCTTTTTGGACTCTTCCTGGGTCTTGCGGTTCGGCATGGCGCCCTCCTTGGCGGTGACAAGCGAACAAGAACCGGCTCGGGCGCGTTAAGTTCCAAGTGAAGTCGCAGCGGCGCGACGCTTCGACTTCCCGGCTTCGGCTTCCCGCTTGCGTATGGCGCGTCGAGGCGCGACAATCGAAGGAACACGGAATTGTTGGGCTAAAGAGAAGTTGCCCACGGAGGCTTATCCATGACCACTAAACTCGAACAGTTGCGCGCCATGACCACGGTTGTGTCGGACACCGGCGACATGGACGCGATTCGCGCCTACAAGCCGACCGACGCCACCACCAATCCGTCGCTGATCCTGAAAGCCGCGGAGATGCCCGCCTACGCGCGCCTGGTCGACGAGGCGATCGTCTGGGGGCGCAAGCGCGGCGCGCCGGTCGGCGAGGTGACCGACCGAATCGCGATCAATTTCGGCACGGAACTGACGAAAATCGTGCCCGGCCGCGTATCGACCGAAGTCGACGCCGATCTCTCGTTCGACACCGAGGGCATGGTCGCCAAGGCGAAATCGATCATCGCCGCCTACAAGGAGCGCGGCGTCGGCCACGAGCACATCCTGATCAAGCTCGCCTCGACCTGGGAAGGGGTGCAGGCGGCGCGCCGCCTCCAGCCCGAGGGGATCGACTGCAACATGACGCTGATGTTCTCGCTCGCCCAGGCGGTCGCGGCGGGCGAAGCGAGGGCCTTCCTCGTTTCGCCCTTCGTCGGCCGTATCCTCGACTGGCACATGAAGGCGGGCGGCGGACCCTATACGCCCGAGAACGACCCCGGCGTGCAGTCCGTGCGGACCATCTATTCCTATTACAAGACCTATGGGATCAAGACCGTCGTCATGGGCGCTTCGTTCCGCAACACCGGCCAGATCGAGGCTCTCGCCGGCTGTGACCGGCTCACCATCTCGCCGGAATGGCTCGACGCGCTGTCGAAGGACGAGGGCGCGCTCCCGCGTCGCCTCGATCCGGCCCATCCCGGGCCGGCGCCGGCCAAGGTCGCGATGGATGAAAAGACTTTCCGCTGGATGCTCAACGAGGACCAGATGGCGACCGAGAAGCTGTCCGACGGCATCCGACTGTTCGCGCACGACCTGAACAAGCTGAGGGCGATGGTCGAGCAGCGGTTGGCGAAGGCGGCGTAAGGGGACACATCCGCGCTCGGAGGCGCAAGACCTATCGTGTCGAGCGATTGACGGGACGTCGGACCGGACGCCCCGTCTCCAATCGGTTGCGGCGCGGCTCCTTGCGCCGCATCTTCGATGTCTCAGTCGTCAATCGGAACGCCGACGGAGCCAGGATCAATTGGATGGCCCGCCGGGCGGAGCGGTTTGCCGCTACCGGGTCGATCGGCCAGGCTCCAACTATTTGAAGCATTGCCGCAGGTGAGACAGCAGTCCTGACAGGCTTTGTCCCCTTTGAAGCCAACCCCCCAATACGTCGTGTTATCGGCCGTATATGAGCCGCCAAAACAGACCTGCTCGCCACTGTTGCAGCTGATTCGCAAGCTGTGTCGAGCGCTGTCGTTCAGATCCCAGTGCCGTGTGGCGGCCGGCCACGTCCAATGGCGATTCTTCGAAAAGACTTTGACCATAACGTTGAAGCGCGCTTTATTTGTTATGTTAAAGGTTGCTTCGCCGCTTTGCGCTGGACTTGCCTGGATTCCACAGATAAGAACAAGAGACAAGAGAGCGATTATTGGAGATTTTCTCATCGTCTCCTCCTGGGTTCTTTCATGCTCAGCAAGAAACCGAACTGGTCTTCAGGGTCAAAACCACGCGCCGGGCGCCGCCGAGCGCGTGGAACGCGCTGTCTTGCCCACGGACTTGGCGCATCAGCGAAACCCCGTCAGTGATCCACGTCACAGTCAGACGAATCGCTCGAGCAAAGCAAAGTGAATTGGCCATCCGTTCGACGACGCCCATAATCGCCGGCAACGCCGGCTCGTCCCTCGAGGTCCTGCGCGTCTTTCTCAAGCTGGGCCTCACCAGCTTCGGCGGGCCGGTCGCCCATCTCGGCTATTTCCGCCGCGAGTTTGTCGTCAAGCGCGCCTGGCTCGACGAGCGCGCCTTCGCGGAACTGGTCGCGCTCGCCCAGTTCCTGCCGGGACCGGCGAGCAGCCAGACCGGCTTCGCGATCGGGCTCACGCGCGCGGGCTATCTCGGCGGCCTCGCCGCCTGGGCCGGTTTCACCGTGCCGTCTGCGGCGGCGATGACTGCGTTCGCCTATGGCGCGGGCGCGCTTCACGGTCCCGTTGGCGACGGGCTTCTGCACGGCCTCAAGCTGACCGCGGTCGCCATCGTCGCGCAGGCGGTCCTGGGGATGGCGCAGAGGCTCTGTCCGGACCGGGAGCGCGCGACGATCGCCGTCCTCGCGCTGATCCTGGCCGCGTTCGCGAGGGCGGCATGGGCCCAGATCGCGGTCATCCTTCTCGGCGCCGTCGCCGGATTGCTCGTTTGCCGGCAAGGCGCGGACCTGGCTGTCGCGGCGGCCTCCGCGCCGGTCAGCCGGCGCATGGGGGCCGTGTTCCTTGGCCTCTATGCCGCGCTGCTCGCGCTATCGTTCGTTCCGATGCGCGCGGGCGCGGCGGCGCTGGCGGCGGCGTTCTACCGCTCGGGCGCGCTGGTGTTCGGCGGCGGCCATGTCGTGCTGCCGCTGCTCCGCTCCGCGGTCGTCGATCCCGGATGGGTCTCCGACAGCGCTTTTCTCGCCGGCTATGGCGCGGCGCAAGCCGTCCCCGGGCCGCTGTTCACCTTCTCGGCCTATCTCGGCGCGACCGCCGCCGTTCCGCCGGGCGGGATCGCCGGGGCGGCGCTGGCGCTCATCTCCATCTTCGCGCCGGGCCTCCTCATGATGATGGCGGCGCTTGTCTTCTGGCGGGAGGCGCGAGCCTTCAAGCCCGCGCGCGCGGCCGTGGCCGGCGTCAACGCGGCCGTGGTCGGCCTGCTCGGTTCGGCGCTCTACGATCCGGTCTGGACGAGCGCGATCCGCGCTCCGCCCGATTTCGCGATCGCCGCCGCGGGGTTTGCCGCTCTCGCCGTCTGGCGCGCGCCTCCGCTCCTTGTCGTGATCGGCGCCGCCGCCGCCGCGGTCGCCTTGAGCCTCGCCGGCTGAAGCGGCTCCCTGCCGCAAGACCGCCGCGAAGAATGAAGAGTGACAGGTTTTGGCGCCTAACGGCTTAAAAAGCCTCGCCCGGCGCCAAACCCGCCGAGAGGGCGGCTTGGGAGCGAAGGCCGGCGGGCGCTCGTCTTCCAGGGCCAGCAGGCTCTAGACAGGGCAGGACGCCCGCCTCGGGCGCTCGTTCGCGGCCGGCTGAGTCCCGCCGCGAAACGGCGAAACGGTCGCGGCTTCGCGCTCCGATCCGCTCGCTTCGATATTGTCGAGAAACTGGCGCGCGCTCTCCGTCCAGGTGAAGCGCAGGGAATGCTGGCGTGGCCGGTCGCGCGGGATGGTCAGCGCCTCGAGGCAGGCCGCGCGCAGGTCCTCGTCGAGGACGCCTGCTCCGGGCGCGACGACATCGATCGGGCCAGCGACCGGAAAAGCCGCGACCGGCAGGCCGCTGGCCATCGCCTCGATCATCACGATTCCGAACGTATCGGTGCGCGAGGGGAAGACGAACACGTCCGCGCTCGCATAGATATCGGCCAGCGCTTCGCCATGCCTGGCGCCGAGAAAATGCGCGTGGGGGTAGCGGCGCTCGAGGCGCCGGCGGGCGGGCCCGTCGCCGACGATCACGGTCGATCCGGGCAGGTCGAGGCCGAGCAGCGCCTCGAGGTTCTTTTCCACCGCGACCCGTCCGACCGAGAGGAAGATCGG
>DATNBG010000466.1:0-6204 GCA_035572075.1 Roseiarcus sp.
GCGCTGACGAAGCCCAGCGCCGCGCCGGCCGCAACGGCGCCGCCGGTCGGCCACCAGTACCGGCCGGGCCGCGCCCAACCGCCGTAATATCCGCCGCGGTAGACGCCGCCGCGGTAAACATTGCGATTGCCGTAGCGGTAGGCGTTCCGATTGCCGTAGTGGTAGGCGTTCCGATTGCCGTAGCGGTAGGCGTTGCGATTGCCGTGGCGATGGGCGTAACGGTTCCCGCCGTGGACGTTTCCGCGATGCGCGTAGGCGCCGCGATGCGCGCCGCCGCGATTCATTCCATGATGCATGCCGCCGTGGCGCATGCCCCCGCGATGCATGCCGCCGCCATGGCGCGCGCCCCCGCCGCGTCCCGCGCGAACCTGAGCGATGAGACCGCCGTCGATTTGCGCGGCTGCGGCGCCCTCTCCGTAGAGTTCGATTGCCTCCGCCTGCGGCGCGGCGAAGCACAACAGGGTTGCGATTGCGATCCCCCTGCCGATCGGTCCCAGTCTTTGCATGGCGTCCTCCGCTTCGCGGGCGGGCCGAAAATCCCGCCTTGGCGGCAATTCTATCGGGGAACCGATGTTAGCCCCTTTCGACCCCAAGCGCGAGACGGAACATCGGAGGCGAACGCCGCGGCGGCGGTAACAAACAAGCGCCCACAGCCGAAAGGGATGAGGCCAGGGCAAAATCGGGAGAGGACAATGCGGAACAGGAGAGCGTTTCTCTTCATGATGAGCGCGGCCGCGGCGGCCCTCGCCGTTCCCGCGAGGGCGTTCGAGGTTCAGCCCTACGAGAAGGCCGCCGCCGAGAAGGCGATCGCCTCCGGCAAGCCGGTCGTCGTCCATGTCCGCGCCTCGTGGTGCCTTCAGTGCCGCGCGCAGGATGCAATCCTCGACAGCCTGAAAAACGACGCCGCCTACGCTGGATTGACGCTCCTCTCCGTCGACTACGACAAGCAGAAGCAGGTGGTCGCCGAGCTCGCGTGTCCGCGCGCGACGCTGATCGCCTACAAGGGCGGCAAGGAAGTCAAGCGCATGTCCTGGGAGACGTCGCGAGCGGCGGTGCTCAATGTGCTCAAGGCCGCGATGTGAGCTTTCTACCGACCCTGGCGCTCGCCTTCGCGGCCGGGATTTTGACCATCCTCAGCCCTTGCGTTTTGCCGCTCGCGCCGGTGGTGGTGGCGAGCGCGAGCGCCAGGGATCCGCGCGGTCCGATCGCGCTCGGCCTCGGGCTGGCCGCGACGTTCGGGATCGCTGGCGGCGTTCTCGCCTCGTTCGGCGTCACGTTCGGCGATTGGGACTGGGCGCGAGCGGCCTCCGCCGCGATCATGATCGTGATCGGCGCCGCGCTGCTCAAGCCCTCGATCGGCGAAGCGATCGAGGGCCGGCTCGGTGTCGCCGGCCGCGCGGCGGACGCTTTGGGCGAGCGGCTGCCGAACGCCGGGCTCGCCGGGCAGGCGGCGGCCGGCGTCGTGCTCGCCTTCGCCTGGGCGCCCTGCGCGGGCCCGGTCCTCGGCGCGGCGCTGCTGCTCGCCGCCAAAGGCGGCTCGGTCGCGGCGGCGATGGCGACGATGTGGGCTTACGCGCTCGGGGCCGCGGGCGCGCTGATCGCCGTCGGCTTTGCGGTCGGCCGCATCGCCTCGAAGGCGCGCTTCGCCTGGGCCGGCGCTTCCGGCCGGGTCGCGCTCGGCGCGGCGTTCGCGATCATCGGCTTGGCGGTGCTGACCGGCGTCGATCACCAAATCGAAGCGGTTCTGGTCGCCGCGATGCCGGACTGGCTGACCTCTTTCGCCACGCTTCTCTAGCCTCGGTTAGACCCGTTAGCCTAACCCACGCTGGCGGGCCCAGCCGCCGCTCGACCAGAC
Source organism: Roseiarcus sp. (assembly GCA_035572075.1). Lineage (GTDB taxonomy): Bacteria > Pseudomonadota > Alphaproteobacteria > Rhizobiales > Beijerinckiaceae > Roseiarcus. The sequence continues at coordinate 1,856 of DATNBG010000466.1, forward strand.
TTTGGCCAATGCGTCGCCAACGTGTCGCCTGTTTCTTGGCGTTTGATCGCCTCACGCTCGGCCACGCAATCGGTATGGCCCAAATCGCCGCTGCCAAGCGCCATTGGCGGGCATATGCCGGAGGCCCAGGACGTGCGTGCCGGAGCGCCCCCTTGCCAATCAACTGGTGAGGCCCAATGCGCAGCATCGTTTTCGTCACGGCATTGATGGCCGGCGCGCTCACCCCCTATGCGCCGCCGACCGTCGACCTTGCCAAGCTCAACGCGGGGCTCAACGGGTTCAGCGAGAGGAGCGTCGCCTTCATCGCCAGGGCGTTGACGCCGGTGAGGCCTGAGGCGGCGCCGATCGACGCGGTCGCATCGGCGAAGGTCGATGAAGACCTCGACTACCGCATCGCCGGACAAAAGAAATCGATCGATGGATGGCGCGCGTTCCTCGTTGCGCATCCCAACGGCGCCCATGCGCCTGAGGCGCAAGCGGAGCTCGACAAATTGCAGCCTCCTCCCCGGCCGCCGGTTGTCGAGGCGGCGCTGAACACGCGCAGTCAGCAGTTTGAATTCTTCCGCATGATGGAGCGTTTGAGCGCCGACGCTCCCGATGCGTCGCCAACGACAGCGCTCGTCGAAGTCCCGGTCCCAGAAACGAAAACGATCGTCAAATGGCGAGAACGTCGGACAGTTGTCTACCGGCGTGTCGCACGGCCCCATAGGTCCCAGCCGTCCGGCTTGCCTTCGTTTCTGGCGGCCCTGTTCGGCGAGCAGCGCCCTCGGGCCAGGAGGTAGCGAGAACATCGCATCTATAGCCGAATCAGCCGCTTGCCTTTGTTCTCGCCGCGGTAAAGCCCGGCGAGCGCGTCCGGGCAGGCCTCGATCCCGTCGAGAATGTCCTCCTCATAGCGCAGCCGGCCGGCCCGCACCCAATCCGCAAGCGTTGCGACGGAGGCTTCCCAGCGGTCCATGTGGTCCAGCACCACGAAGCCCTGCGCGCGGGCTCGCTTGACCAGGAGATGCCTTTCGAGGCGAGGGCCGGTCGGCCAGGGGTCCCATGTTTGAACCGAGGCGGTGCCGCAGACGACGATGCGCGCCCCGACCGCGAGATGCGGATGGACGGCGTCGCTTATCGTCCCGGCCGTGTTGTCGAAATAAATGTTCACGCCTGACGGGCAGGCCGCCTCGATCGCCTGGGCGAGAATGGTGGTTTTGTAATCGATCGCCGCGTCGTAGCCGAACGTTTTGAGGCATTGCGCGACCTTGTCCGGGCCGCCAGCGATCCCGACAGCGCGGCAGCCAAGAATCTTCGCTATCTGGCCGACCGCTGAGCCGACTGAACCCGCGGCAGTCGACACTACGACCGTTTCGCCAGCCTTCGGCTCCCCGACCAGCGTGAGCCCGACGAGCGCGGTCACTCCGTTCAGTCCGAGAACGCCGAGCGCGAGTGAATGCGGCAGGTCGGTCTCGACGACACGGCGGAGAATCGCGCTCGCTTCAATCGTCGCCCATTCCTGCCAGCCGAACCAGCCCGTGACGACGTCGCCCACGCGCCAGTCGGGGTGGCGAGTTTCGACGATCTCCCCCACGGCGAGCGCGCGCATGGTTGAGCCGAGGGGGACCCGGGCGGAATAATTGCTCCGGTCGGCGATCCAGCCGCGCATCGCCGGCTCGACCGAGAGGAATTCGTTGCGCACCAGAACCCGGCCCGTGGCGAGCGGCTCGACCGGAGTTTCGCGGATGGCGAAATTCTCCGCTTGCGCGACGCCGGCCGGGTAGGAGACGAGAATGGCCTGCCGATTGTTCATGGACGCCTGGCGACCTAAGGTTCGCTTGGAAGTTGCTAGCATGGATCGAGGAAACCGGCGATATCGGCGCCCATGCTCAAGTCCTTTTCCTCCAACGGCGTCGACATCGCGTTCATCGACGCCGACCCTCAAGGCCACGACCTTGGCGAGCCGATCCTGCTCATTCACGGCTTCGCCTCGAACCTTCGCATGAATTGGGTCGGTCCGCGCTGGGTCGAGACTCTGACCGCGGCCGGGCGCCGCGTCGTTGCGTTCGACAACCGCGGTCACGGGCAAAGCGAGAAACTCCACGCGCCCGGCGGCTATCGCCCCGATCTCATGACCGGCGACGCGGCCAACCTGCTCGTGCATTTAGGCATCGAGCGCGCCGACGTGATGGGCTATTCGATGGGTGCGCGGATCGCGAGCCTGCTTGCGCTCGAGCGCCCTCGCCTCGTGCGCTCGCTCGTGCTCGGCGGCCTCGGCGACCGGCTCGTGCGCGACGCCGGGCTGCCGGAGGCGATCGCCGAGGCCATGGAGGCGCCGTCGCTCGAGAGCCTCGCCGACCCGGCGCAGCGCCTGTTCCGCGCCTTCGCCGAGCAGACGAAGAGCGACCGCGCCGCGCTCGCCGCCTGCGCCCGCGGTTTTCGCCAGGCTCTGACGCCGGAGGAGGCGGCGCGCATCGCCTGTCCGACCCTGGTCGCGGTCGGCGACCGCGACGCGCTCGCGGGCGATCCCTTGAAGCTCGTCGCTCTGCTGCCGCGGGCGGACGCGCTGATGATCCCCCGTCGCGACCACAATCTCGCGGTCGGCGATAAGGCGTTCAAGGCGGGCGCGCTCGATTTTCTCGCCCGCCGGGCGTGACCTCCCGTTCCGCGGCGTCTACTAAAGTCCTAATGACAAAGCAGGTGACAAGCCGGGCCGAAACGTCAAGACTGCGGCCAGCGGCCCGCCTTGACGAGCCGGATGTGAGGGGAATGGAGCCGCCATGGAGCTGGCCGAGGCGAAGGCCGGGGGCGCGGATGACCATGTGGACCCCTTGGCCTCGGCCCTGCTGGCGGTCCAGGGGCTGACAATCCGGTTCGGCGGCGTGACCGCGCTCGAGGATGTCTCGTTCGAGGTCGCCCGCGGCGCCATCTGCGGCCTGATCGGCCCGAACGGCGCCGGCAAGACCACGCTCTTCAACTGCATCTCGCGCCTCTACGATCCGGCCGCGGGGTCGATCACATTCGACGGCCGCCCGCTCTTGAAATGCGCCATGCACGAACTCGCCTCGCTCGGCATCGCACGGACCTTTCAGAACGTCGCCCTGTTCGACACCATGACCGTGCGCGAGAACGTGTGCGTCGGCGCCCACGCGATGGCGGGCGGCGGCTTCCTCGCCAATGCGCTGAGTCTTCCACTGGCGAAGCGCGAGGAAAAGAAGATCGCCGAGCGCGCCGCCGCGCTGATCGAGGAATTCGGTCTTGCGGGCGTCGCCGACCGGCCGGCGGGCGCGCTGCCGTTCGGAATCCGCAAGCGGGTGGAGCTGGCGCGCGCGCTCGCCAACGGCCCCAAGCTGTTGCTGCTGGACGAACCGGCCGGCGGGCTCAACCACTCGGAAGTCGACGGGCTCGCCGATGAAATTCGCTTGATCCGCGACCGGCGCGGCGTCGCCGTGCTCCTGGTCGAGCATCACATGAATCTGGTCATGCGGGTCAGCGACCAGGTGGTCGCGCTCGACTTCGGCCGGGTGATCGCCAACGGCAAGCCCGACGAGGTCAGGACCGATCGCGACGTGGTGCGCGCCTATCTGGGGAGCGCGAATTGAGCGCGCCCATCCTGGAAGCGAAGGGACTCGAAGCCTGGTACGGCCCGGTCAAGGCGCTGCATGGCGTCGATTTCGAGGTGGAAGACGGCGGGGTGACCGCGGTGCTCGGCGCCAACGGCGCCGGCAAGACCACGATCCTGCGCGCGCTCTCGGGCCTCATCCGCCGCGCGGGCGACCTCCGCTTTCGCGGCCGCCCGATCGGCGCGCTCTCGACCGAGGACATCGCCCGTCTCGGGATCGCACATGTGCCCGACGGGCGCGGCACGTTCGTCGATCTCACGGTCGAGGAGAACCTGCGCCTCGGGGCCTATGTGCGGTCCGATCGGCAGGGCGTGCGCGCGGACTTCGACCGCGTGTGCGGCCTCTTTCCCCGCCTCGCCGAACGGCGCCGCCAGCAGGCGGGAACGCTGTCGGGCGGCGAGCAGCAGATGCTGGCGATTGCGCGCGCGCTGCTCATGCGCCCGAGCCTCTTGATGCTTGACGAGCCATCGTTCGGCCTCGCGCCGCTGATCGTCCAGCAGCTGTTCGAGATCCTGAAGGCGATCAACGCGGCCGAGCGGATCGGCATGCTGCTCGTCGAGCAGAACGCGGCGATGGCGCTCGCGCTCGATCTCGCCGACCGGGCGGTGTTGATCGAAACAGGGAAGGTGGCGCTGAGCGGTCCTTCACAGGCGTTCCGCGCCGACGACGCGGTGCGCCGCGCCTATCTCGGCTACTAGCGATAAGGAGCAGTCGAAGCTTGGGCGAGTTCCTGCATCAACTGGC
>DATNBG010000467.1:0-5407 GCA_035572075.1 Roseiarcus sp.
TCGAGGCCGTCGCGGCAATCGCTCATGAGGCGGGCCTGCCGCTGATCGTCGACAATACGCTCGCCACGCCCTATCTCTGCCGGCCGATCGAGCACGGCGCCGACATTGTCGTCCACTCGACAACCAAGTTCCTGTCGGGGCACGGAAACGCGCTCGGCGGCGCGGTGGTCGAATCGGGCCGGTTCGACTGGTCGCAAGGGGGCCGCTTTCCCTCGCTGACCGAGCCCGAGCCGGCCTATCATGGCCTGAGGTTCTTCGAGAATTTCGGCGATTTCGCCTTCACCATGAAGGCGCGCGCGGTCGCTCTGCGCGATTTCGGCCCCTCGCTTGCGCCGATGAACGCGTTCCTCACCATCACCGGCGTCGAGACCCTGCATGTCAGGATGGAGCGGCATGTCGAGAATGCGCTGAAAGTCGCCGAGTTTCTCGCGACGCATCCGAAGGTCGCCTGGGTTTCCTACGCCAGCCTCAAGCAAAGCCCCTACTTCAAGCTCGCGCAAAAATATCTGCCGAAAGGCGCGGGCGCGGTGTTCACCTTCGGCGTCAAGGGCGGATTTGCGGCCGGCGTGAAATTGGTGGAGAGCGTGCGCCTCTTCTCGCATCTCGCCAATATCGGCGACACGCGCAGCCTGATCCTGCACCCGGCCTCGACCACGCACAGGCAGCTCACCGACAAGCAGCGCGCCGCGGCCGGCGCGGGCGACGACGTGATCCGCCTCTCGATCGGCCTCGAAACCGCCGAGGACCTGATCCGCGACCTCGACGAGGCGCTGGGGGCGTGACCGCCGGACGCGCCAGCATGACGCATTCAGGCGGAATCGTCATCACGGGGAGCGAAGCGACACGGCGATCCAGGAGTCGGAGGGCGCCCTACGTCCTCTAAATTGCTTCGCTTCGCCCGCGCTGGGTTGGACTTGACTACATCTCGCCCTAGCTTCCGCCGTCACTGGGCGCCTGCCGCTCTCTGACCTCGCCCAGATCGCGCTCCAGGAAATAATTGAGGAAGGTGCGGATCGCGGCGATCGCCGCAAGGCGCGCCACTTCGTCCCAGCTGGTGGTTATCGCGGTCTCCAGAACGTCGGCGGCGAGCTGGAAGGTGAGGCCGGCGACCAGCCAGCGTCCCAGGCGCAGCCAGACGTCGCGCTCGTGGTGGCCGTCGCGCGACGAAAACATTGTCCACAAGCCCAGGAAGAACGCCTCGATCGCGCCGACGACAATGAGGATCAGCGCCAGCCAGTCGATCGCGTCGACGGCGACGTTGGTCGCGAGGATGAGCCAGTCCCTCACCGCCTCGTCCTCACTTCAGCGCGCGGCGCAGGTCGCCTCTCGCGCGTAGCGGAGAAGCGCGAGCGGCAGGTCCGAGCCCGCCGCGCGCCGTTCGACGCGCCGCTCTCAGTGCATGCCCGCGCCGACCTCATGCATCGCCGCCAGCGCCTGATCGAGGGTGAAGGTGTTCGGCTTCTGGATCGGCGGGAAGTCCTTGAAGGTCGCCGCCCACTGGGTCGCGGCATATTGCGCCCCGTAGATCATCGGGATGTGGTCGATGTACCATTCCCAATACGAGTTCGACGTCCTGTCGGCGCGCTCGAACGGGTCGGTGCGGAGATTGTAGATCTTCGGAATCCTGAGCCGGGTAAAGGGCTCTCCCCAGATCAGCAGCGTGCCCTCGCATCGCTGCTCCATGAACGCGATCTTCCAGTTGTCATAGCGCATGCCGAGCACGTCGCCATCGTCGCTCAGATACATGAAGAAGTTGCGCGGGCTCTTTTTCTCCTTGCCCGTTAGGTAGGGCAGAAGGTTGTAGGCGTCGAGGTGGTTCTTGTAGGTGCGCCCGATCGCCTGGTAGCCCTTCTTGAGCTTCTCGATGATGTCCGGCTCGCCCGCCATCGCGAGAAAGGTCGGGAACCAGTCGTGGTGTTGCACGATCTCGTTGGAGACCTGCCCCGGCTTGATCTTGCCTGGCCAACGGACAAGCAGCGGAATACGAAAAGCGCCCTCCCAATTGGTGTTCTTCTCGCTGCGGAACGGCGTCATCCCGCCGTCCGGCCACGAGTTCATGTGCGGGCCATTGTCGGTCGAGTACATGACGAAGGTGTTGTCGGCGATCTCCATCTCATCGAGATAGTCGAGGGCCTGGCCGACGTTCTTGTCGTGGTCGATCATCGTGTCGTGATAGGGCGACTGCCACCGCCCGGCCTGTCCGAGGCTTTCGGGCTTGGTGTGCGTCTTGAGATGCATGTGGGTGGTGTTGAGCCAGACGAAGAACGGCTTGCCCGCGTCGTTGGCCTCTTTCATGAAGCGCTTGGCTTCCTTGATGAAGTCGTCGTCGCAGGTTTCCATCCGCTTTTTCGTCAGCGGCCCGGTGTCGGTGATCTTCTGCTTGCCGACCTTGCCCCAGCGCGGCTGAACGGTCGGATCGTCGGTGTCCGTCGCCCAGGAATGCATGACGCCGCGCGGTCCGAACGTTTTCTTGAAGTTCGGGAAATCCTTCTCGTCCGGATAGTCCGGCAATTCGGGCTCTTCCTCGGCGTTGAGGTGATAGAGGTTGCCGTAGAATTCGTCGAAGCCGTGATTGGTCGGCAGCATCGAGTTCAAGTCGCCCAGATGGTTCTTGCCGAACTGGCCGGTCGCGTAGCCCTGGTTCTTGAGCGCGGCGGCGATGGTGATGATCTTCTCGTTCATGCCGACGGGCGCGCCGGGAATGCCGACCTTGGAGAGGCCGGTGCGGTAGACGCTCTGTCCGGTGATGAACGACGAGCGGCCCGCGGTGCAGGACTGTTCGCCGTAGGAATCGGTGAACAGCATGCCTTCCCTGGCGATGCGGTCGATATTGGGGGTCTGATAGCCCATGAGGCCGTGCGTGTAGCAGCTCAGATTCGCGATGCCGATGTCGTCGCCCCAGATGACGAGGATGTTCGGCTTGTCGGTCTTCTTAGGCATTTCCCACTCCTAATGCTTGAATCGAGTCTCAAATGAACCACGGGATCCCGGCGCGCTTGTCCGGGGAATGCGAAGCAACCTTTCAATCTTGAGCCATGCGCCTCCTATTCGAATGGACCGACGCGAAACGCCAGACTGACGATCGCCGCGACGCCGATGATGAGAAGAATGAGAGCCGTGATCAGGGTGAACGACACCGGAAAGACGGTCTCGCCGTGAACAAGCCCTTCCCGCCGCATCGATTCTCGCAAATGGCGCAGCCCTAGCATAAATTGAATGTGGTAGGTGATGCCGAGGACGAGCATCAGAATGCCCAAGGCGACAAGCGCCACTCCGAAATTGCGCGGCGCGGCGGCCTTCTTGATGATCTCTTGATCGCGCAGCTTCTCGAACACCTGCGCGATGGTGAAGCCGAAGCCGATCAGCGACAGCGAGGTGCGGATCACCGACATCAGCGTGCGGTCGGCGCTCATCCGGGTGCGCTGGAACGACATGCCGGTGCGGCGCGACGAAAGTTCGGTATTGGCGTCGAGCTTGAGATCCATCGTTCTCTCTGAGACCGAGGCTTAACTGGACGCGGGCCGGGCGACCCAATGACGCGCGATGCGGTCGAAGGGGCCACGCAGCAACAGATAGGGAACAAAGGCGAGCAAAATCGCGATCACCGCCGCCTGGCCGGGATAGAACGTGGCCAGCACCTTCCATTGGTAGATGATATCCATGACGACGCCAAGGATCAGGACTCGCCCGGTCGCGATGATTCCCTCCCATAAGCGTCCGCCGCGTCCCTGGCGGTCGCGGACGCCGTGGATCAACGCCCAGACATAGGGCGTTCGCCCGAGGCGGGCGTCTTTGACCCCGTCGCGCGCCGCGGCGAGGATCGCCATCGCCGGTTGCAGGATGAAGCGGAAGGTCATCGGCCCGCCGGGACGATCGAGGATATCTCTCCAGAGTCGGCCGAGGCTCTCGAAGGAGAGGCCGTACCAAACGACGCCGAGCGCAATGAGTCCGACGATGAGCACGGCGGCCAGTTGCGCAGTAAGAATCGCGCTTTTCGACGGCGCGTCAGTCAAAGCGCGGACAGTCTTCACACGATGGGACAGGCATTGCCAGAGGCGCTACGCATTTCTGCAACCGGGACTGCGCCATGTTGACCGGAATCCATCGGGGCTGCTTTGGATAGTCGCTCGCCGATCGGGTGTCAAAGCGCGCTTGCCCCGCGGCTCGGGCCGCCGATTGCTTGCAAACCTGAGGGACCGCAGCGGATGTCAGCGACAGGTGAAGACGCGCAAATGCCGGCCGATCGCGCCGAGGCGGTTCGCGCCTTCTACGAACGGCATCCCTATCCGGCCCCGGTGACGAGCTTCGAGAAGCGCCTCGACCGCTACCGCGACCCGCGCCGGCGCCGCGCGCAGTCCCTGCTGCTCTGGCCGCTCGAGAAGCCGCGCGCGGACCGGACAATCCTCATCGCGGGCTGCGGCACCTCGCAGGCGGCCCGATACGCGCTGAGCGAGCCCGAAGCGAGCGTGACCGCGATCGACATCAGCGAGACGAGCCTCAGCCACACCCGCGACCTTCAAGAGAAACACGACATAAGCAATTTGCGCCTGCACCGGCTCGCGATCGAGCGAGTAGGCGAGCTTGGCGAGACGTTCGACCAGATCGTCTGCACCGGCGTCCTCCACCACCTGAGCGACCCGGACGCGGGCCTGAGCGCGCTCCGCAACGTCCTTGCCCAGAGCGGCGCCATGCACGTCATGATCTACGCGCCTTTTGGACGCGCCGGAATCGCCATGATGCAGGCCTATTGCCGGATTCTGGAGATTGGCGCCCGCGACGACGAACTCAGGAACCTCGGCGCGACGATCCAGGCGCTCGCCCCCGACCACCCGATCGCCGGCGTCCTGAAACGGGCGAAGGATTTCGCACATCCCGACGCGCTCGCCGACGCGCTGCTCAACCCCCGGGAGCGCGCCTATTCGGTGCCTGAGCTCCATGACTGGCTCGACCGCTGCGGCCTGACGTTCGGGCGCTGGCATGAGCAGGCGCCCTATTTGCCGCAATGCGGAGCGATATCCCGCACGCCCCACGCGGCGCGCCTCGCCGCGCTGCCCGAGCGCGCGCGCCACGCGGCGATGGAGCTCTTGCGCGGGACGATGGACCGGCACAGCTTCGTCGCCTATCGCGACGATCGCCCGCTTGCGGCCCGGCCGGTCGCCTTCGAGGGCGGCGCCTGGCTTGATTTCGTTCCCCTTCGCCCGCCCTGGACATTGACCGTCAAGGATCGGGCGCCGCGCGGCGTCGCCGCCGTCCTCATCAATCCGGCCCATTCGTATCCGGACCTTGCTCTGTTCGTCGACGCGCATGAGGAGCGGGTTTTCGGGCGGGTCGACGGCGAGCGCTCCGCTGGCGAGATTCTGCGCAGCGCCGGGATGAGCGACGAGAGCGGCCGCCAGTTTTTCAAACG
>DATNBG010000468.1:0-4782 GCA_035572075.1 Roseiarcus sp.
AAACCGGCGCCGGCGGAAGGCGAGACGCCGGCCGGCGCGGCGCCTTCGACCGCAGCGCCCGCCGGCGCGGCGCCTTCGACCGCAGCGCCCGCCGGCGAGAGCCAGAAGGACGAGAAGGAGCAGCCGAAGAACTGATCGGCCGCAGCGGAGAAAGCCTGCGCCGCAAGAGACGGAGGCGTCCTTCTTCTTGCCCGTCTATGCGCTAGAAGGGCCTTGACAGCCCGCCCGGCCGATCAAGGAGCCAGCATGACCACCCAGCTCAACGTCCGCGTCGGCGAGGTGACCAGCCGCATCGCCGAGCGGAGCCGTCCTTCACGTCAAGCCTACCTTGCGCGGATCGACGCCGCGGTCGCCAAGGGTCCCGCTCGCAGGCGCCTCGGCTGCGCCAATTTCGCCCACGGCTTCGCCGCCTGTGCAACGGGCGACAAAGAGGCGCTCAGGGACGGGACGGGCGCCAATCTCGCGATCGTCACCGCCTATAACGACATGCTGTCCGCCCACCAGCCCTATGGGCGCTTCCCCGACCTCATCAAGGAGGCCGCCCGCGCCGCTGGGGCGTCGGCGCAAGTCGCGGGCGGCGTCCCGGCCATGTGCGACGGCGTCACCCAGGGCGAGAAGGGCATGGAGCTTTCGCTCTTCTCGCGCGACGTGATCGCGCTCTCGACGGCCGTTGCGCTCTCGCACAACATGTTCGACGCCGCGGTCTATCTCGGAATCTGCGACAAGATCGTGCCCGGCCTTCTGATCGGGGCGCTGTCGTTCGGCCATTTGCCGGCGGTTTTCCTGCCCGCGGGACCAATGCCGTCGGGGCTCCCCAACGAGGAGAAGTCGAAGATCCGCCAGCTCTACGCCGAAGGCAAGGCGACCCGCGCCGATCTGCTCGTGGCGGAGGCGGAGGCCTATCACGCGCCGGGCACCTGCACCTTTTACGGTACGGCCAACACCAACCAGATGCTGATGGAGATCATGGGCCTGCACCTGCCGGGCGCCTCCTTCGTCAATCCCAATACGCCCTTGCGTGACGCGCTGACCACGCTCGGCGTCAGGAGGGCGCTCGAGATCACCGCGCTCGGCAATGAGTTTGCGCCGATCGGGCGGATCATCGACGAGCGGGCGATCGTCAACGGCGTCGTCGGGCTCCACGCCACCGGCGGCTCCACCAATCTCACCATTCATTTGATCGCGGTGGCCGCCGCCGCCGGCATTGCGCTCCGATGGGAGGATTTCGCCGACCTTGCGGAGGTGACCCCGCTTCTGACCCGGATCTATCCGAACGGGAAGGCGGATGTGAACCATTTCCACGCCGCCGGCGGCATGGGCCTTCTGATCCGCGAGCTCATCGGGGCCGGGCTCCTGCATCGGGACGCCGAGACCGTCTGGGGCAAGCTTGGCGACTACGCCGTCGAACCGCGTCTCGACGCCGAAGGCGCGGTCCAGTGGGCGCCGGCGCCGACGCGGTCCGGCGACCGCGGCGTGTTGCGCGAGGCCGCCGATCCGTTTCAACCGAACGGCGGACTGCGGGTGCTGGAGGGACCGCTCGGCAGGGCGGTCATCAAGACCTCGGCGGTGGCGCCCCAGCGCCACACGATCGAGGCGCCGGCGCGGGTGTTTCACAGCCAGGAGGAACTGCACGCGGCTTTCCGGGCCGGCGAACTCAACCGCGACTTCATCGCCGTGGTGCGGTTCCAGGGGCCGAAGGCGATCGGAATGCCGGAACTGCACAAGCTGATGCCGCCCTTGGGCGTTCTCCAGGACCGCGGGCACAAGGTGGCGCTGGTCACCGACGGGCGCCTCTCGGGGGCCTCGGGCAAGGTGCCGTCGGCGCTGCATGTGACGCCGGAGGCGGCGGCGGGCGGAGCGATCGCCAAGATCAGGAACGGCGACGTGATCCGCCTCGACGCGCCGGCCGGCCGGCTCGAGGTCCTGGTCGCGGACGATGTCTGGGCGCGAAGGCCGCATGCCGAAGCCGACCTCACGTCGTCCCATACCGGCGTCGGGCGCGAACTGTTCGGCGTCTTCCGGGGCGCGGTCGGCTCGGCGGACGAGGGGGCGGCGATTTTCCCGTCGCTCTGACGTTCGGGAAGCTCGCGACGTTGAGCCTTTTTTCATCATTGGCGCGCGAAATGAGACCCGATCTCATGGGCCGAGAGAGGGCTTTCGATGCCATCGCGTCTTTGGCTTGCCGCCGCATTCCTTGTCGCCGCCGGCGCGACGCCCGCGCGCGCCGGGACCGGCGTGATCGCCGTCACCCTCGACCAGGCGAAGGTCGCTCAACTGCCGCAGGACACGGCGACGCTGATCGTCGGCAACCCGATGATCGCCGACGTGACCATGCTCAAGAACAACAACGCGATGGTCATCACCGGCAAGGGATACGGCCAGACGAATCTGATCGCCATCGACGCCGCCGGATCGGTCATCGACGAAAGGCAGGTCCAGGTCCGGCCGTCGAAAAGCGTGCTGGTCCTGCAGAGCGGCTCCTCGAGGATGTCCTACGCCTGCAATCCCGACTGCATGCCGTCGGTTCAGCTCGGCGACGACGACAAGGCGTTCAAGGACGAAGGCGATCAGATCTCGGCCCGCAACGGCTATGCCGCGGGCGGCGCCGCGACCGCCGCGAAATAGAGGCCGCCGGGCCGCCGCGGCGGCCCCGCGCCAAATCCCGATTCGACCGGCGCGCGAGTTCCTCCGGCCTCGCCTCTCAGGTTGCGCGTCAGCCGTCGCCGAACGATGGCTTGCCGGAGCCTCTCGGTCATCGCGCCGTGCGGTCCCGGGGCGGCAGGCAAGCGAGCAAATCGGAGCTTCCGCGCGCCTTCGCTTCGAGGCCCAAGGCGAGGCGGCGCTGGAGTCCCGAGGGGCGGGCGGGGTTGCGGTGGATCGGGTTCGGCAGCGAGGTCGCGAGCAGCGCCGCCTCGCGCGGATTGAGCTGGCTTGCGCTCTTGTGGAAATAGCGATGCGCCGCGGCCTCGATCCCGTAGAGCCCGTCGCCCCATTCGGCGATGTTGAGATAGATTTCGAGCGTGCGCGCCTTCGACCAGGCCTTCCCCAGCACGAGCGCCATGCCGATCTCGACGCCCTTGCGGACCACCGAGCGGCTGGGCCACAGGAACAGGTTCTTCGCGGTCTGCATGGTGATGGTCGAGGCGCCGCGGCTCGGCTCATGTCCGCCCGCCCCGCTCAGGACCTCGCGCAGGGCGCCCCAGTCGACGCCGTCATTGTCGCAGAAAGTCGCGTCCTCGGAGGCGATCACCGTGGCGAGCGCGGCCGGCGCGATGGTCCGGAGCGGCGCGTAGACGCGCTCATAGCTCTTGCCTTGAGCCATGCGCGCGAGCATCAGCGTCGAGACCGGCCGGGCAAAAGCGTAGAGAGCCACGAGGCCGATGAAGAGGGCGACCAGCGCCAGCGCCGCAAAGCCTGCGCCGAGCGCCAAAAGACGAACAGGGGAGCGCCGCCGGGCCACGGGCGCAAGCCTTGGCCGAAGTCGCCGCGCCGGGCAAGCGGCGCCATATTCCGCGCCGCGCGGCAGGTGTGCTGGGCTAGGGGAGGATCGGCGCGGGTCCGAATGACCGTTGGGCGTCAGCTCTTCTTGGCGAGCGATTCGAGCCGCTTCTGCATGTCGGACAGCTGAGTGCGCAGTTCGTCGATGTCGTCCTCGGAATTCGCCTTTTTCGCCGGGCGCGCTTCCGCCTTCGTCGCGCCGGCGAAGGGCGAGAACATCGCCAGCGCCTGATTGAACGCGGCGAGGTTCTTTTTCGTCAGTTCCTGCAGCGCGGCGAAGGAGCCGGCCGAGAAGGCGTCGGGACCGAACATCCGGCTTGCCGCTTCGCGCATCGCCTGCTGCTCGCCGGAAAAGCGGTCGATCGAGAATTCCAGATAGCTTGGCAGCAGCGCCTGCATGCTGTCGCCGTAGAAGCGGATGAGTTGGCGCAGGAACGTCGTCGGCAAGAGCGACTGGCCCTCGATTCCCTCCTGCTCGAAGATGATCTGGGTGAGAACCGAGCGGGTGATGTCCTCGTTGGTCTTGGCGTCGTAGACGACGAAATCCTCGCCGCCCTTCACCATTTTCGCCAGATCGGCCAGGGTCACGTAGGCGCTCGACGCCGTGTTGTACAGGCGCCGGTTGGCGTACTTTTTGATCGTCGTCGGAGTGGAATTCGTCATGACATTGCCGGTCCCGGTCAAACGCCGACTCTCGTTGGTCAACACAAGATAAGCGGTTTTTGCCCGGCCCGGAACCTTTTTTTGCGCCGCAGCGTACGGGGTTGGCGACGCGGCAAGCGCGTGCGGCGAAGGGGGCAATCCCGCAGGTTGAAATTCAGGATGCCCGGCCTATAACCTCGGCCGGGGCCGGATGAACCCGAAAACGGCAATGCCCGACCGGATGAGAATCGCAACCCTCGGCTCGGCGTGCGCGCTCGCCGTCTTCGCCACGGGGGCTGTCGCCGATTTCGGCGCCGTCGCCCAGCAGCCGGTGGCGGGGATGGGCGGCGCCCCATCGGGCGGCGTGTCTGGCGGCATAACGGAGATGAAGCCCAATTCCGTTCCTCTTTCCGCCCCCGAACCGGGCCCCGCCGCGCGGCCCGCGCGGTCGATTGAATGCGCTGAGAAGGCCGATGCGAGAGGGTTGGAGGGCAGGGCCCGCAGGCGCTTCCTGCACGCGTGCAAGCGAGGCGCATGAGAGCCGGGCCGGAGGTCTCTCCCCCGCGTGAGGCGGCGCTCGACGAGCGGGTCGAAACGTTCCTCACCCCGCGGGACTGGCTGCGCTACGCGGTCGGCAGGTTC
>DATNBG010000469.1:0-3222 GCA_035572075.1 Roseiarcus sp.
GGCTACGATGCGTTGAGCGCGGGGCTGGTGATGTCGCCCGCCGGACTCTTCGCGGTCTTCGCGATGCCGATCGTCGGCTTCCTGCTTGGCAGGGGGACGGACGCCCGATGGCTGATCGCCGCGGGGCTTTTGATCATGACCGCCGGAAACTACTGGATGTCCCAGCTCAACCTCGACATCAGCCCGGGCCAGGCGATTTGGCCCCGGGTGCTGGTGGTCGCTGGCCTAGCGATATGCTTTGCTCCCGCGAACGTCGCCGCCTACCTCTATACGCCGCTCGCGTTGCGCGGGGCCGCGGTCGGCCTGCTCAGTCTCCTGCGCAACGAGGGGGGCAGCGTCGGGACGTCGTGGGCTCAGACCTTCCACGAGCGGCGCGATCAGTTTCACACGCTCAGGCTTGGCGAGTCCCTCGATCCGTTCAATGCGGCCGCGACGTCCTTCCTCGGCCGGGCTCGGGCGACGTTCCTGCATGAGACCGGCGATCCCGCCGCGTCGCAGCAATTCGCATGGGGGCAACTCGAGCATCTGCGCCAGCAGCAGGCCTCCGCGCTCGCCTATTTCGACACCTTCTGGATGATCGCGGCATTGACCCTTGTGGTCGCATTCGCGGTGTTGTTCATGAAGCGCTCGGTGGCTGAGAAGGGGAGCCACGCGGGTCCGGAATAATCTACGCTTGCGAGGTTGAATTCCGTCTTGTCTCACGCGCTCCGCCCGCCGCTGCTTGCGGTCCGAGGACGGCGAGAAACAGAGTTTGCTCGCGCGGGCGTTCATTGGTACGGTATTCCTTAACAATCAAGTGTGGCCCGGCTTAGGGGCGGGAACCGCGGGAGAGAAAGATGCGCTTTGGCTCAATGATCGCCGCTGCGGCGGCGCTATTCGCGATGGCAAGCGCTTCTCCGGCCAGCGCGGGGCTGGCGGGCTCGACCGTGACGGCCAATTCCTGGTTTGGCGGGACGAGCTCGCCGCCAGGAGCCTGCGATCCGACGACGAACACGGCCTGCAGCCTCATGGACTATAACGGCCCGAGCGGGCCTACGAACAGCCCGCTGCCCGTGGTCCCGGTGGCGTTCCTCGCGGACTTCCTCAGCCTCACGACGACTTCGATTTCCGACAAGGCGATCACCATCGTCAACAACTCCCCTCTGCCATTCTGCACGACGAGTCTGCCCTGCGCCGACGTCTTCGACGGTTTCGCTTTCACTTTCTCGGGCGGACTCCCAATCACAAGCGTCACCGTGGACCCGGGCAGCTCCGCCGATTTCCTGCCGGTGTCCCTCGCCTTCAACGCCACCGCGATCTTTGTGAATCTGGCGGGCGATCTTCCGGCGGTCGACAGCACCCTTGTCCTCGACGTTACGACCAAAGGCACGACGCCGGCCCCCGAGCCTTCGACCTGGGCGCTGATGCTGCTCGGCTTCGCGGGGCTGGGATTTGCGGGATGGCGGCGGACGGCGGCGCGAGCGGCGTGACGGCGATCTGTTAGCGACGCTTCGGCGCCGGGAGGGGGAGGCGCATATGAGCCAGCCATACGTGGGCCAGATCATCGCCGTCGGATTCAATTTCGCACCGGTGGGTTGGGCGCTCTGCCAGGGCCAGCTGCTGCCGATCTCCGAGAACGAAGCCCTCTTTACCCTCATCGGCACGACGTTCGGCGGCGATGGGGAGACGACCTTTGGTTTGCCGGACCTGCGCGGGCGCGCGGCGCTTGGCATGGGCCAGGGACCTGGGCTTGGGCCCTACGTCCTCGGGCAACTCGGCGGCGTCGAGCAGGCGGCGCTCACCGGCGCTCAGATCGGAGGCCACACGCATGGGCTGTCGGCTGCGGCGACCGCGACGACATCGACCCCTTCGTCGTCCGTCGTTCTCGGCACGCCCGGCGCCGCGACGCCGATCTACGCGACCAGCGGAATTGGCGCGACGCTGGCGCCGGGGACGGTGTCGCCGACCCCGGGCGGTGGACTTCCGCACGAAAACCGGCAGCCGGGCCTGACCATAAACTACATCATCAGCCTCTTCGGGGTATTCCCCTCGCAGAGCTAAATCGGCGGCGTCGAGGCGGGAGGCGGGCGCATGGAACCCTTTGTCGGCCAGATCACCCTTTTTCCATTTTACTTCGCCCCAAGGGGATGGGCCCTCTGCGAAGGCCAATTGCTGCCGATCTCGCAGTACACGGCGCTGTTCTCGCTGCTCGGCACGTACTATGGCGGAAATGGCGTTTCGAACTTCGCGCTGCCGGACCTGCGCGGCCGGGTTCCGATCGGCCAGGGTCAGGCGCCAGGGCTTACGAATTACGACCTCGGAAGCGTGCAGGGCGCAGAGGCGGTCACGCTGCTCGCCTCGCAGTCTCCCCCGCACTCGCATCCTTTCCCCGCCGTCGCGGCTCAGGCCACGACAAACGCGCCGAGCGGCGCATTGCCCGCGGAAGGACACGGATCGGGGCGCGGCGCGTTTCAGATCAATATGTATGCCCCTCCGCAAACGGCGGTCCCACTCGCTTCGGGCCAGGTTGGTCCCGCGGGAGGCGGGCAGCCGCACAATAATCTGCAGCCCTATCTCACCCTGAACTGGTGCATCGCGCTTCAGGGAATCTATCCGCCCCGCTCATGAGGAGCGATCCTTAAACGAGAGGATGCGTCCATGTCCGAGCCGTTCCTCAGTCAGATCGAGGCTTTTCCCTTCAATTTCGCGCCGAAGGGGTGGGCGCTCTGCGCGGGCCAGCTCCTGCCGATCAACCAGCACCAGGCGCTCTTTTCGCTGCTCGGGACGACTTTCGGCGGCGACGGCAGAACCAATTTCGCGCTGCCCGACCTGCGCGGACGACTCGCCAACGGCTTTGGCCAGGGACCCGGCCTGGCGAACTACACCCTCGGCCAGCGCGGCGGCGAAGAGACCCACACCCTCACCGCCGCGGAAACCCCGCCCCACAGTCACCTGGTCAACGCGGTGAACAACGGGACGGCCGGGGGGATTGCCGCCCCGGGCGGCGCCGTCACTTTGGGCGCCGCTTATGCGAATGAAGCCGGATCGCCCGCAGTCAACATCTACAGTTCCGCGGCCCCGACGATCGCGATGGGCTCGCTTGGGCCCACGGGCGGGCAGCCGCACGAAAACCGCATGCCGTTCCTCGCGCTCAACTATTGCATCGCGCTGCAAGGCGTTTTTCCGTCGCAGAACTGACCCAAGCGGCGGGCGGCGCGATCAATTGAAGACGACTTGATAGTC
>DATNBG010000470.1:0-5149 GCA_035572075.1 Roseiarcus sp.
CGCCTGAGAAGATTCAAAAACATCGCCATGCGCACCCCCTGAAGGGCCTCCGTCCGGCGCATCCAACCCCCCTTTCAAAAGGGCGGACCTACCGGACAGATCGTGCGCTACCTAAACCGGACATATCGTCCGCTACCGACAATCAGGCGACATTTTCTTGCGCGAAACAGAACGCCGCGCTAGGATGATCGTGGGCCATGACAAGGGAGGAGAAAGCTGCTTGAGGCGTTCCGAGCACAACCCGCCGCGCGAGTCGATGAGGAGAAAGAATTTTTTTATTTTTTCTCCCGTAACCCTTTGAAAAGTCCCAATTCCACCAACTTAAACCAAATTAAACCAAGCAAATCCAAGCCATTTTGCTTGGTTTAATTTGGTTTTGCTTGGGCCAAGCTCGCGCGCTGGTTGTATCGGCGCGGGCTCGGGCCCGCGACTGGCTGGGCGACCCTCAGTCGGGCGCCTTGCCGAACGGGATGCCGTTGACCTTGATCGACCGGTCGGCGCCGAGTTCGACGAGCCAGCTCAGGCTCCCGTCGCTTTCGGTCTTGCCGAGGCCCTTGGCCAGGGCGAGGCCAGGCAGGGCCTTGGCCGCGATGTCGGGACCGAGCGCCTTGACCGCCGCCATCGTCTTGTCGAAGTCGCGCATGTGGACACTTATCGCGGCGGTCGGCTTGTCGTGGTCGAGATGGATGACGCCGGCGAAGTCCGCGTCGAGCGCGGGCGCGACGACATGCGAGGGCGCGAACTCGATCCGGATCGGGCCAGGGCCGAGCAGGGCGGCTTCGACCTTGTCCGCGTTGTCTTCCGAGAGGATGGGTCCCTCGCCGGCGAGGCTGAGATCGGAGATCCACTCGTTCGCCGCCGCCGTGAGGTCGACGCCCTTGACCGTCGCCGCGACGTCGATCTTCGACGGCGTGAGCGCGCCTGCGTTGGGCGGCGCGAGGCCCACCGGCAGGCTCAGCCCCTCGGCGGAAACGTTGAGGCTGAGCGAGCTCTGCGGCCCCGCGTTGGCGACGCCGAACCGATACTTAAGGTCCGCGAGCGCGATCGCGCCTAAGGACGCGGTCACGACGGCCTTCTGCGCCTCGAGCCCCTCCTCGAGCTTGAGGCCTGGCGCCGCCAGCTCCTTGAGCAGGCCTTTGAACTCCGCTTCGTGAGCGGCGAGGCCGGCGCGGGTGGGGTTGGCTGCAATGAGGCCCCAGAGGTCGAACGCCTTGCGGCTCTTGAAGCCGTCGACGCCGAGATTGATGAGCGCCTTTTCCGCTCTCGCGCTGAAATTGATCGGGGAATCCTTTTCGCCGGCCCCGGTCGCCTTGAGGCCGATGTCGGCGATCTCCTCCTTCACCCGCGTCGAGACCGAGCCGTCGGCGCCCACTTCGGTCGCGACGGTCTCCTGCACGGGGCCGAAGTCGATCTCCTGGTCGAGCTTCGGGCTCTGAAGCTGGAGGACTCCTTTGTCCATGTTCGCCGAGCCGGAGAGAAGCCAGGCGATCGCCGGATCGATCAGCGCCGCCGCGCGGAAATTGGTCAGCTCCAGGCTGCCGCTCCCGTGCCTGGAATGGAAGGCGATCCGAGGAATCTGGTCCATCGCCAGGCGCCACTTGCCGTCGTCCTGCTCGACCGCCTGGTAAGCGATCGCCGCCGGATCGTAGGAAACGCCCGTGTCGGAAAGGAGCGCGTTGAGCGCGCTCAGATCGGCCGAGATCAGGTAGTGAGAGCCCTCGGGCGTCACGGTCACCAGCGGACGGGCGCCGGCCTCAGCGCCGGGCAGATATCTGGCGATCAGCGCCTTCAGCGCCGCCGCCCCTTCGGGGGTGGCCGGCCTGTCGGCGGCAAGGGCGGGAAAAGCCCACAAGGCCGCGACGGCCAGCCACAGGGGCGCAAGGCGACGGCGCGATCGGCCCGAGCGGAAATGGATGGAGATCATTGGGCGGCTCGTTCGGTTCAGCGAGAAGGGTCCCGAGTTGACGCCAGAGCCTATTTCAGATTCGCCGCCGCCGCGCGACAGATTCCGCGCGGGCGCTGCGGCCGGCCCGAACCCGTCAGCGGCGCCTCACCGCGCCGGCAGCGCGGCAGGCGGGCGGCTTTTCGGCGCCTGCGCCTTGGCGACGCCAGCCTTCACCGCCGCTTGCACCTTCTCGAACGCCCTGACCTCGATCTGCCGCACGCGCTCGCGCGAGACACCGAATTCGGCGGAGAGCTCCTCGAGCGTGATCGGCTCATCGGCGAGCCGGCGGGCCTCGAAGATCCTCCGCTCACGCGGATTGAGCACGGCAAGGGCGCTCCGGAGCGCGACCATCCGCGTCTCCGATTCCTCGCGCTCGGCGAGCTGCGATTCCTGGTCGGCGCTGTCGTCGACGAGCCAGTCCTGCCACTCGCCCTCGCCGCCTTCCCTGAGCGGCGCATTGAGGGAAGCGTCGCCGCCGAGCCGGCGGTTCATGTCGATGACGTCCTGCTTGCCGACGCCGAGGCGCTTCGAGATCTGATCGACCTGGTCGTCGCGCAGGTCGCCCTCGTCGAGCGCCGAAATCCGGCTCTTGGCCTTGCGCAGGTTGAAGAACAGCTTCTTCTGGCTCGCGGTCGTGCCCATCTTCACCAGCGACCACGAGCGCAGGATGTATTCCTGGATCGAGGCGCGAATCCACCACATCGCGTAAGTGGCGAGCTTGAAGCCCTTGTCCGGCTCGAAGCGCTTGACCGCCTGCATGAGGCCGACATTGCCCTCGGAAATCACTTCGCCGATCGGCAGGCCATAGCCGCGGTAACCCATCGCGATCTTGGCCACGAGCCTGAGATGGGAGGTGACGAGCTTGTGCGCCGCCTCGCGGTCCCCATGCTCGCGCCAGCGCTTGGCGAGCATGTATTCCTCCTGCGGCTCCAGCATCGGGAACCGCTTGATCTCCTGCAGGTAGCGGGCGAGTCCAGATTCGCCCGCGATAACGGGAAGCGACGCGGCCATGAAATCCTCCAGTCGGAGCCAGGCGGGCGCCCTCCTCCGGCGGCCTCGGCCGCTTTTGATCTGCTAGTGTGGCGCCAAGCGTGGCCGAAAAAGGGCCGCAGCCTCAGGCGGACATGGAGCGTGGATGAAATCCTGTTCATCCTGGCTCGACCGACGCGGTTATATCTTATTGCATGCCCGCCCGCAATGCTTTGAGCAACCTCGCAAAGTCTTTCGGCGGACGGCTCTCGAAGCGAAGCGCCTCGCCTGTGACCGGATGTTCGAAGCCCAAGACAGAGGCGTGCAAAGCCTGCCGCCCGAGGGCGGCGAGGGCGGCCCTGGCCGGTTCGCCGAGCCGCGCCGCCTTGGTCTTGAACCCCGATCCATAGACCGAATCGCCCAGCAACGGATGACCGGTCGAGGCCATGTGGACCCGAATCTGATGGGTCCGTCCGGTCTCCAGCCGGCAAGTCACCAGCGTTGCCGGACCGAGGGTTTCCTCGAGCCGCCAATGGGTCGTGGCGTCGCGCCCGCGCTCCCGGCTCAGGACCGCCATCTTCTCCCGATGGCGCGGATCCCGGCCGATCGGCGCTTCAATCCTTCCGGCAGTCGCGTCGAATCCGCCCCAGACGAGGGCGAGATATTCGCGCTTCAAGGAACCGGCGCGGCCGTGATCGGCGAAGAGTTCGGCGAGGCCCCGATGCGCCGCGTCGGTCTTGGCGGCGACCAGAAGCCCCGATGTGTCCTTGTCGAGCCGGTGCACGATTCCGGGCCGCTTGACGCCGCCGACGCCCGAGAGACTCGCCCCGCAATGACGGACGAGCGCATTGACCAGCGTACCCGCCGGGTGACCTGGCGCCGGATGGACGACGAGCCCGGCGGGTTTGTCGATCACGATCAGATGCTCATCCTCGTAGACCACCTGAAGGGGCAGGTCCTCCCCGACGAGGGGCGAGTCCTCCGGTGGCGGGGCCTCGAAGGCGATCCGCGCGCCGGCGGCGACCTTTGCCGAGGGATCGCGCACAAGGCTTCCGTCGACTTTGACCTCGCCCGCCTCGATCAGGCCTTTCAACCGCGTGCGGGAGAGCGCGATCCGCCGCTCGGCCGCCGCGCGCCCCAGGAAACGATCGAGCCGCTCGCCCGCGCCTTGGGCGCCGACGTCGAAAATCTGGAGCCCTTCGGGGGCGGCGAGCGGAACGAACCGCGCGGGCTCGACAACCGGCGCCTGTTCCAGCGCGTCTTCGTCCGAGCGGCGTGAGGCGCGCTGCTTGGCTTTTGTGTTCACGTCCGCTCCCGCCGGCGCGACCTGGCGGCGCCGGTCTCGGCCGCGGGCGGCGCGACGAGCGGCCCGAGCGCGGCGACGATCGCCTCGCGATCCGGACGGGGCCCGCGTTTGTGCGCGTCGAGGCCGCGGCGCATCGCCTTGACATGCGCCGGCGTGTTGCCGCAGCAGCCCCCGACGATGCGCGCCCCGCAATCGACGGCGAGCCCGGCATAGGTCGCCATGAGTTCAGGCGTGCCAGAATAGTGGATTTCCGCGCCATGCCATTGCGGCACGCCGGCGTTGGCCTTGGCGATCAGCGCCGCGCCCGGGCTCATCCCTAAGATCGCGACCAAAAGGTCGGAAGCGCCGACGCCGCAATTCGCGCCATGGGCGACGGGCGCCGGATCGAAGCCCTCCGCAAGATCGCTGAAGGCGAGGGGCGCGACGCCCATCATCGTGCGCCCCGCAGTGTCGAAGCTCGCGGTGATCGTGTACGGAATGCCGCACTTGCCCGCCGCCAGCGCCGCCGCCCGCATTTCCTCCGGGGCGGACATGGTCTCGATCCAGGCCACGTCCGCGCCGCCCTCGCGCAGGCCCTCGATCTGCTCAACAAAGACGTCGACCGCCTCGTCCTCGGTCAGGGGTCCTAGCGGAGCAAGGAGGTCGCCGGTCGGTCCGACCGACCCGGCGACGACGACGGCCCGCCCGGCGCTGTCTGCGACCTTGCGCGCGTTCCGGGCGGCGAGGCGATTGAGCTCGCGCGTCCGTCCCTCGAGCTTGTGCAGCATCAGGCGGCGGCGATTGGCCCCGAAACTGTTGGTCAAGATGATGTCGGAGCCGGCGTCGACGAAAGCCCGATGCAGGCTCTCGATCCGCTCGGGGTGGTCGGCGTTCCAAAGCTCCGGGGCGTCGCCGGAGGTCAGCCCCATGGCGAAGAGATTGGTGCCGGT
>DATNBG010000471.1:0-3860 GCA_035572075.1 Roseiarcus sp.
GGGGCCGGTGCCGGGCCCCAGTTCGACGATGAAGCCATCCCGTGGCGAGCCGGCCGCCGTCGCCATCGCCCGCGCCAAGGCTCGCCCCGACGGCGCGACCGCGCCGGTCAGCCGCGGCGCGGCGACCAGAGTCTTGAGAAAGCGCGCGCTGTCGGCGAGGCCGCGCCGCTGCCGTTTGTTGAGCGCTTGACCCTGCATTCTGGCTTCCAGGCGAGCGGCGGGCCTGGGGACGCGCCGCGCCGCGCTTATATCGGCCGGAAGCGCGCCTGCAAAGCAGGGGCGTGAGTCTGGAGCCGGCTGCGCTCTGAAGGACACATGCCCATGGCCGCAAAACCCGCAGCGATCGCCGCCGGCCCGGCCGGAGCGCAGACTAGCTCCCGGAGACGCGCCGCGCCGGACGCCTTCAGCTCCGGCCCTCGAAGAACTCCTTCATCTTGGCGAAGAAGCCCGAGCTTTCGGGGTGGGTCGTGTTGGAGGATTCGGACGCGAACTCCATCAGAAGCTCGCGCTGGCGCCGCGTCAGGTTTTGCGGCGTCTCGACATTGAGCTGGACGTAGAGGTCGCCCGCATCGCGCGAGCGCAAGACCGGCATGCCTTTCCCGCGCAGCCTGACTTGGCGCCCCGACTGGGCGCCTTCGGGGACGCTGACCTTGGCTTCCGTTCCATCGAGCGTGCGGACCGTGAAGTCGCCCCCGAGCGCCGCCTGCACCATCGAGATCGGCACCCGGCAATAGAGGTCGGCGCCGTCGCGCTGGAAGAACGCGTGCGGCTTGACGGTGAGGAAAATATAGAGATCGCCCGCCGGGCCGCCGCGCATGCCCGCTTCGCCCTCGCCGGTCAGGCGGATGCGGGTGCCGTCCTCGACGCCGGCGGGAACATTGACCGAAAGCGTCCGCTCCCGGGTCACGCGGCCGGAGCCGGCGCATTTGTCGCACGGGTTTTCGATCGTCTGCCCGCGGCCGTGACAGGAGGGGCAGGTGCGCTCGATGGCGAAGAAGCCCTGTTGGGCGCGCACGCGCCCATGTCCGCCGCAGGTCTTGCAGGTCGCGGGCCTCGACCCGGCGCGGGCGCCGGAGCCGCCGCAGGCTTCGCAGCCGACCGAAGTCGGCATGCGGATGGTCGCGGTCTTGCCGTGAAACGCCTCTTCGAGGGTGATCTCGAGATTATAGCGCAGGTCCGCGCCGCGCTCGCGCCCCGACGAATGCCGGCCGCGCCGGCCCCCCATCATGTCGCCGAACAGATCGTCGAAAATGTCGGACATCGACGCCGCGAAGCCGTCGTTCATCCCGCTCTGGTCGAAGGCGGCATGGCCGTAACGGTCGTAGGCCGCGCGCTTCTGGGCGTCGGAGAGATGCTGGTAGGCTTCGTTCAGCTCCTTGAAGCGCGCCTCGGCCTGCTTGTCGCCCGGATGCCGGTCGGGGTGACACTGCATCGCCGCCTTGCGGAAGGCGGACTTGAGTTCGGCGTCGGTCGCTGTTTTGGAAACGCCGAGGGTCTCGTAGAAATCGCGCTTGGCCATCGTTCAGCGCGCCCGCAGCCTATGCATGTCTCAGCTCTGCTTCTCCTGCGCCGCTTCGCCGCGGGCCGACGGGCGCGATTCTCACACCGGCGCAAGCATCCTCGAGCGCCGTGTCCACGCCAGTCCGACCTCCGCCCGCCATCGCGGCGCCCCCTCCAAAAAGGCACGGGGCTGGCCGCGCTTCAGGCGGCCGGCCCGTTCGTTCACGACTGCTTCTTGTCGTCGTCGACTTCGCGGAATTCGGCGTCGATGACGTCGTCCTTGGGCTGCCCCCCGGCGCCGGCGCCCCCATCGCCGCCGTCGCCGGGCGCTCCGCCCGCGGCGGCTTGCGCCTTGTACATGGCTTCGCCGAGCTTCATCTGCGCCTGCATCAGATCGTTGGTGCGCGCCTTGATCGCCTCGACGTCCTCTCCCTGCAACGCCGTACGCAAGGAAGCGACCGCGGATTCGATGGCGCTGCGATCGGACTGGGCGACCTTGTCGCCGTAGTCCTTGAGCGCCTTTTCCGCGTCATGGGCGAGCGACTCGCCCTGATTCTTGGCGTCGACCAGTTCGCGCCGCTTCTTGTCCTCGGCGGCGTGAGCCTCGGCGTCCTTCACCATCCGGTTGATGTCGGCCTCGCTCAGGCCTCCCGACGCCTGGATGCGGATCTGCTGCTCCTTGTTGGTCGCCTTGTCCTTGGCGGTCACATTGACGATGCCGTTGGCGTCGATGTCGAACGTCACTTCGATCTGCGGCACGCCGCGCGGCGCGGACGGTATGCCGACGAGATCGAACTGGCCGAGCGCCTTGTTGTCGGCGGCCATCTCGCGCTCGCCCTGGAACACCCGGATGGTGACCGCGGTCTGATTGTCCTCGGCGGTCGAGAACACTTGGCTCTTCTTGGTCGGGATGGTCGTGTTGCGCTCGATGAGGCGGGTGAACACGCCGCCCAGCGTCTCGATGCCGAGCGAAAGCGGCGTCACGTCGAGCAGGAGCACGTCCTTGACGTCGCCCTGGAGCACGCCCGCCTGGATGGCGGCGCCGACGGCGACCACTTCGTCAGGGTTGACGCCCTTGTGCGGCTCCTTGCCGAAGAACTGCTTGACGATCTCCTGCACCTTGGGCATGCGAGTCATGCCGCCGACCAGGACCACCTCGTTGATCTGGCCGGCCGAAAGGCCGGCGTCCTTCAACGCCTTGCGGCAAGGCTCGACGGTGCGCTGGATGAAGTCGTCGACCAGAGCCTCGAACTTCGCCCGGGTCAGCTTCAGCGCCAGATGCTTCGGGCCGGCCGCGTCGGCGGTGATGTAGGGCAGGTTGATTTCGGTCTGGGTCGCCGAGGAGAGCTCGATCTTCGCTTTCTCAGCCGCCTCCTTCAGGCGCTGGAGCGCAAGCTTGTCCTTGGTGAGGTCGATGCCCTGCTCCTTCTTGAATTCGCCCGCCAGATATTCGACCAGGCGCATGTCGAAGTCCTCGCCGCCGAGGAACGTGTCGCCGTTGGTCGACTTCACTTCGAACACGCCGTCGCCGATCTCGAGAATAGAGATATCGAACGTGCCGCCGCCGAGATCGTAGACCGCGATGGTGCCGGTTTTCTTCTTGTCGAGGCCATAGGCGAGCGCCGCCGCCGTCGGCTCGTTGATGATGCGCAAAACCTCGAGGCCGGCGATCTTGCCGGCGTCCTTGGTCGCCTGACGCTGGGCGTCGTTGAAATAAGCCGGAACCGTAATGACCGCCTGGGTCACCGGGCCGCCGAGATAGGCCTCGGCCGTCTCCTTCATCTTCTGCAGAATGAAGGCGGAAATCTGCGAGGGCGAGTATTGCTTGCCGTCAGCGGCGACCCAGGCGTCGGCGTTCGGCCCGCGAATGATCTTGTAGGGGACAAGCGTCATGTCCTTCTTGGTCATCGGGTCGTCGAATGTCCGCCCGATGAGGCGCTTGATGGCGAAGAAGGTCCGTTCCGGGTTGGTCACCGCCTGACGCTTGGCCGGCTGGCCTACCAGCCGCTCGCCGTCGTCGGTGAACGCGACGATCGACGGCGTCGTGCGCGCGCCTTCCGAATTCTCGATCACCTTGGGGGTCGAGCCCTCCATGACAGCGACGCACGAATTGGTCGTGCCGAGGTCGATGCCAATTACTTTCGCCATTTCGTCTTTCCCCTAGTCATGCGCAAGACCGCCCGGCCCCAAAGCAGCCAAGCCCAGTTGGGAAGAATTCCGCCGTGCGTTTGAAGCCATCGGCTTAAGCTCTTCCGATCTCCGTCTCTCAACGCTCAGATTTCCGCTGGATCGGCACTTTTTTCCTTAAGCCCGAACCGGCCAGTCGGGGCGTATATAGGGGGGGCGAATCAGCCGCGCAA
>DATNBG010000472.1:0-13006 GCA_035572075.1 Roseiarcus sp.
CCTCGTCTCCGGCGACTACGCATTTCTGCGCGCTTCCGTCCTGACCGGAGCGCCGACCGGCGGCTACAACACGGTTGGGCAGCGGCTCGCGGCGCTGGCGCTGAAGAAGAACGGCCATCTGAAGGTCATCGCCACCGCGGGATCGGTCGAGAATGTCGCGCGCCTCGCCGGCGAAAAGGGGCGCTGCGTTCCCGCCTTCGCTTTCGTGCAGGACGGAATTCCGGTTCCCGCCGACGCAGGCGTCGAGACCCTCGGGCGGCTGCCGAGCCCAGAGTCGCTGTTCCTGTTCGCCAGGCGCGGGCGGACGCTCGGCGCCTTCGACGACCTCAAGGGCGCCTCGATCGGGATCGGCCCGGAAGGCTCGGGCACCGCCTATCTGATGCAGCAGCTTCTGGAGAATACCGACCTCAGCGGCCTCGGCCTGAAGCCGTCCAACCACGAACTCGAGGAGCAGGCGAAACTCGTCCGGGACGGCAAGCTCGACCTCGCCGCCTCGGTCATGAACGAAAAAGCGGAGCTGGTCCGCACGCTCGTCAACAAGTACGACCTCGAAATCGTCGCGCCAGCCGACATGGAAGGACTCATCTCGCGGCACAGGTGGATGCATACGGGCCGAATCCCGGCGGGCTTCTACGATGTCGCGAAGCCGATTCCCGCGACCGACAAGATCGTGGCGCAGGTCGACACGTTGGTCATGACCAACGCATGCGTGCACCGCGCCGAGCGGGTCGCTTTTCTCATGCTGCTCGCCGAGGAGTTTCCAAATTTCGTTCACGTCAATCCGCCGCCCGCGGCGAAGTCGCAGGACAGCGCGCCGCTCGCGGACGAGGCGCGCGAGTTCTTCGCCGCCGGGCAGCCTGAGCTCGCGGACAGGTATTTCCCCCGTCTCGTCAACCTGATGTCGCCGGCCTACTGGATCTATCTGGCGATGGCGGTCACCGTGCTTCTGAACGCCATGGGCGTCTATAGCCGCTTCCGGCTCTGGCGCATCGACGCCAACCGGGCGGCGCTCGAGGGTCGGCTCAAGGCGCTCGCCTTTCCGGGCCTCGGCGAGGACGAGATCGCGGCGCGCGCCCATTCCGGCCTGACCCGCGAGCAGATCAAGGCGCTCCCGCCCGAGGCCGTCATCCAGAGGCCGGGGGATCGGCAGGCGGCGGAAGCCCTCATGAAGGAGTTCGACGCGCTCCGCCGCCGCTGCGAGGACCAGATGAGTTCCTATGTCACGCCGATGGGCGCGGAGATGTACTACCGGTACCAGGAAGGGCTGATCGACGAAGCGAGGCTCGCGCTCAGGGCCCTGCTTCGCCCGCCGAAGGCATGAGGCGCGCTCGCGCGGACGGCGCCGCGCGCGTGGCTCAAAGCTTCTCCCGCCTCAGCAGTTCCCGCGCCTGGTTCAGGTATTCGGCCCGGAGGGAATCGTCGGTCATTCGATCCCGCCCGGTCGGGTCGCCCTCGAGGTCCTCGGTGTCCCATAGCCTGCCGTCGTCGTGGGCCAGTTGCTTAGCCTTCACCAGGATCTCGTCCTCGGTTGGTTCTGTCATCGCATCGACTCCACACCGCATCCAACGCCGATCGCTGGGACGAGGTTCCGCCTCGCGCCGCAGCCGAGGGCATGGCTCGCCGGAAAAGCCCGGGGAGCGGGTCCTGTTGGCTCGCCGGCGAACTGCCGCTCAGGCCGCGGCGTTTGCGGCCTCGACCCGCTCGTCGCCGTGATGAGCGCCGGGGCATGTCTTCATCCGCTCGCGCAAATCCGCGATCAGCCAGCGGCCGGCGCGGCCAGGAACGCGGCCGCGCTCATGCACGACATAGAGAGGCAGCGCCATCTCCTCCTGGCCCGCGATCTCGAGCTTCTTCAGCCGCCCCGCCGCGACATCGCCGGCGACCATGTGGCTCGGCATGTTGCACCAGCCGAAGCCCGCGAGCAGGAAATCGAGGCGGGTGGCGAGGTCCGCGAACCGCCAGAGATGACGGCTGACAATCCCGCCTGACAGATTCTGGGTGAGGGGCGTGCGGTCGGTCAGCACGAGCTGCACATGCGGCTCGAGCGCTTCGCGGACGAGCGGCGCAGGCAGGGCGGCGAGCGGATGGCCGGCCGCGACCACCGGCCACATCGGGATACGGGTGAGGAATTCGCTCATGAGGTCGCACGGGCTCGAGGGCGCGATGGTGTAGATCGCGAGCCGGGCCGCGCCGTCGCGCAGCCGCTGCTCGGCGCCTCCGAGCGCCTCGGTGAAGACGGAGGCGGGCAGAAGCGGAAAGGCGCGGCTCAGCGCCTTGAGGCTCTCCATCAGGAGGGGAATCGGGAACATCGCGTCGACCGCCAGCGTGATTTCCGGCTCGACGTCCGCCGCCATGCTTTCGGCGCGGGCGCGGATGGCCCGGGCGCCCGCGATCAGCGCGCGCGCGTCGCCGACCAGCGCCCGCCCGGCATCGGTCAGTTGCGGCGTCTTGCCGGAGCGGTCGAACAGGCTGAGGCCGAGTGTCGTCTCGAGCGTCTGGATCGACTGGCTGACCGCCGACTGGACCCGCCCGAGCTTTCGCGCCGCGGCGGAAAAGCTTCCGGAATCGGCGACAGCGACCAGAACCCGCATCTGGTCGAGCGTGAGCGAGTCGATCATCCATCACCTCCGCCGATAGATATTAGCAGAATTTTGCCAATTGCAACGATCGGGCCGAAGACCGACATTTCCCGCGATGCAACAATTCGAGGGCGGAATTCATGACTATTCACGTTCCTGAGCAGAAAGCGGTCGAAGCAACATCGCTGGCGCGGATATTTACCGAAGCGCGGACGCATAACGCATTTCTCGACCGGCCGGTTGCGGACGAACTGCTAGTCAAGGCGATCGACCTCGCCAAGATGGGGCCGACCAGCGCCAACCAGTCGCCGATGCGCGTCCTGTTCCTGCGATCGGCCGCCGCCAAGGAGCGGCTTCGGCCGGCGCTCTCGCCCGGCAATCTGGACAAGACGATGAGCGCCCCGGTCGTCGCGATCACGGCTTATGACGAGCAGTTCTACGAGCGGCTGCCATTCCTCTTTCCGCACGCCGACGCGAAATCCTGGTTCGCCGGCGATCCGGTGAAGGCCGCCCGCGCCGCCTTCCAGAACGGCACGCTGCAGGTCGCCTATCTCATCATCGCGCTCCGCGCGGTCGGCCTCGACACCGGTCCGATGACCGGATTCGACAATGCGAGGGTCGATTCCGAGTTCTTCCCCGAGGGCCACGTCAGGTCGAACGTTCTGATCAATATCGGCTATGGCGACCACGAAAAACTGTTCCCGCGCAGTCCGAGGTTTTCCTTCGCAGAGATCGCGAAGATCCTTTGACCTTTCGCACCGGCGAGAGGAATTCCTGTCTCAATTCTGAAAGGCGAACGAAATGAGCGACGTTGCTTCCCGGCCCGCGATCCCCGTCGTCGGCGCCGTCTTGCGCGCCCCCGAGATCCTCTCGCTCCTGCGGATCGTGACCGGGCTTCTGTTCCTCGAGCACGGAACCGGCAAGCTCCTGGGCTTCCCGGCCGGCCTGCCGTTCATCGACCAGATGCCGCCGGGATTGCTCCACTTCACCGGTGCGATGGAGCTGATCGGCGGTCTTCTGATCACCATCGGCCTCTTCACCCGTCCGGCCGCGTTCATCCTCTCGGGCTTCATGGCTTTCGCCTATTTCCTGGCGCATTTCCCGCAGGGCTTCTTCCCGGTCAAGAATTACGGCGAGCCGGCGGTGCTGTTCTGCTTCGTCTTTCTCTACCTCGCCGCCGCGGGCTCTGGGCCGTGGGCGGTTCGGCGGGATTGAGCCGGGCGGGAGCGGCCGATCCAGTGCGGTTACGCCTGCGGCCGCCGCCCCTTGGCGGAGCCGCCTCTTAAGAAGGGCAGGAGAAGGGCAGGTCACAATGCGCCTGTTGGCTTGGTTCCATTTTAGTCCCGCGTTCCAATGATTTCAGTCCCTTGGGACCCCGTTTAGGTTCGCGTCTTAAATTTATCACGTATATCATTTGTATTATCACACGCAAAGCCCGCATCGTCCGGTCCAGCAGCAAGCCGCTCGAGCCGTCGCGCCTCTTCCCCGGCGACCGCGGCGGCCTTTAGAGCAGCCCGTCAGTGCCGGAAATGCCTGATCCCGGCGAAGACCATCGCCACGTTCGCTTCGTCCGCGACCGCGATCACGTCGGCGTCGCGCACCGATCCTCCGGGCTGGATAACCGCGGTCGCGCCCGCTTCGATGGTCGCGACAAGGCCGTCGGGGAACGGGAAGAAGGCGTCGGAGGCTGCGACCGAGCCGCGCGTCAGCGGTTCGGGCAGGCCCGCCATCTCGGCGGTCTCCTCGGCCTTGCGCGCGGCGAGACGGGCGGCATCGACCCGCGACATCTGGCCCGCGCCGACGCCCACCGTCGCGCCGTCCCTGGCGTAGACGATGGCGTTCGACTTCACATGCTTGGCGACCGCCCACGCGAACCTGAGGTCGGCCATTTCGCGTGGGCTTGGAGCGCGCCTGGTCACGACCTTGAGCGCTTCCTCCCGAAGCACGCCGTTGTCGCGATCCTGGACGAGGAGCGCGCCCGCGACCGTTCGCATGGCGAGGCTCGACGCCCGCGGATCGGGCAGCGCGCCGGCGAGCATGAGCCTGAGGTTCTTCTTCGCCGCTATGATCGCCAGCGCCGCGTCGTCCGCGCCGGGAGCGATGATAACCTCGGTGAAGATCTCGGCGATCCTGCGGGCCGCGGCCGCATCAAGCCTGCGGTTGAGGGCCACCACGCCGCCGAACGCCGAGACCGGATCGCAGGCAAGCGCCTTTTCGTACGCCTCGGCGAGCGAGCCGCCGATCGCCGCGCCGCAGGGGTTGGCGTGCTTGATGATTGCGACCGCGGCGCTCTCGTCCGGGTCGAATTCGGCGACCAGTTCGTAGGCGGCGTCGGCGTCGCCGATGTTGTTGAAGGATAGGTCTTTGCCCTGGACTTGCCGCGCGGTCGCGACGCCCGGGCGCGTCTCGGAGGTGAGGTAGAGCGCCGCGCGCTGATGCGGGTTCTCGCCGTAGCGCAGCGCGCCGAAGCGCGGATGCAGAACGCCGCCCACAGCGCGCCATTTCGGCGCGCGTTCGTTTGTCTCTTGAGCCAGCCAGTTGGAGATCGCCGCGTCGTAAGCGGCTGTGCGGGCGAAGGCCTTCTGCGCCATAGAGCGGCGGAAGGCGAGGGATGTCGCGCCCTGGTTGCGCTTCAGTTCGTCGATGAGCGCGGAATAGTCGTCCACGTCGACGATGACGGCGACATCGTCGTGGTTCTTGGCCGCGGCGCGGATCATCGCCGGGCCGCCGACATCGATGTTCTCGATTCGGTCGGCGAACGAGGCGCCGCGCCTGAGCGCCGCTTCGAACGGGTAGAGATTGACCACGAGGAGGTCGATCGGCGGGATGTCGTTGGCGATCATCGCCGCCTGATGCGCCGGGTCGGATCGGACCGCCAGGAGACCTCCATGCACCCTTGGGTGCAGCGTCTTCACCCGCCCGTCCATCATCTCCGCGAAGCCGGTGATCTGCGCCACGTCGATGACCGCGAAGCCGGCGCCGTTCAGGGCCGCGGCCGTGCCCCCGGTCGAGACGATCTCAACGCCGAAGGGTTTCAGCGCGCGCGCGAGATCGACGAGACCCGTCTTGTCGGAAACCGAGATCAACGCCCGCCCGATTCTGACAATATCCGTGGCCATCGCCGCCAACGCCCCAGTTCCGTCGCGCCCCTTTGCTGCGGTGCGATATCACAGATCGAGCCGTGCGGGAACGCGCGTCAACGTGTCGTCACGCCGCAGTCCGGGTGGAAAACCATTCCGGCCTTGCCGGGATCGCGGGTGACGGACACCTTCACGAACTCGCCGCGGACGGGGAAGGAATTGTCGTGCACCGCGCGGGCGATGATCCACCACGGCGTGTCGTCGCGGACGAGAACCTCGCGCGCCGCGCCGGGCCCAAGGTCGTTCAGGGCCGCCTTTAGGCTCTCCAGCGCCCGGGCCTGGCAGACGCCCGTGCGATACATCTGCTGCTGAATCGTCAGGCCATGCAGAACTAGGACAAGGGTCAGCAGCGCGACGGGAAGCGCGACGAACCAGCGTCGTTCCCATACGAGGGCGAGGGCGAGGGCGAGCGCGATCGAGCTCGCGTAGGTATATTGCGTCTCGTGTTTCGAAATCGGGAGCACCGGAAGAAGCGTGGCGTAGAACGCGATCAGATAGATGAGCGCCCATTTTGGACCTGCGCGCCACAGGATGAGCCCGATCAGGACAAGGTGCGGCGCGCTCAGCCTCAGCGCGTTATGGGGGCTCCAGACGGGAAAGAGCTGGATCTCCGCAAGTCCGGGCGCGAACGGGAACCCGAAATAAGCGAGGAGGTTCTTGAGAAGCTGAGGACCGTCCCCGAAACGATACCCGCCCCCTCCTGACACGCCGATCCGGAGAATCCGGGCGGCGCTGACCGCGAGATAAGCGGCGATCAACCCGCCGGTCAGGGCGGCGAGGATCGCGACCCGGCGCCGGTCCGCTCGATCGCGGTCGATGAACAGGACGAGAGCGGCGCAAACTGGAATCGAGACCGCCGTTTCCTTGCAGCCGAGCGCGATCGCCAGCGCCGCCAGGGCGGCGATCAGATAGGCCCGATGGCCGCCGCGCCAATAGGAAACGGCGCACACAATGCAAGCGACCCCGAGGAAGGTATACTGAAGGTCGAACCCGGCGGCGACCCATGCGGCCGAATAGGCGAAGCCGGGCATCAGCATGAACAGAATGGCGGCGGCGAGGGCGCGGTCCGGCCTGAACAGCGCGACGGCCCGATAGATGAGGCACGCCGTGGCGACGCCCAGCAAAACGTCGGAAAGATGCGCCGCGAATGGCTGGAGAGGAAGCCTGAGCGAGGCCGAGATGACAATCGCGCCGATGAGCCTGAAGAAAGGCGAGGCGGCGAGGCTCCCCAGGCCAAACGACCACGGATAGTCGTTCCGCGCGATCCGGTTCTGCCAGTCAAGCTCGTCGTGGCTGTAGAAACCGGGGATGGCGATGATGAGAAGATTGGCGATGAGGCCGATCGCGACGATGATCAGGATGTCTTTGGACCAATCCCGGGCGTTGTCTTGAGCGTCGCCGCCGCCGGCCTGGCCTGCAATCAGGGCGCGAGCGAACATCGCGCGTCAACCGCCCGCGAACGGACGGAGCCACCTTCGCCGCCGCCGTCGCAGTTCGTCTTGCAAGGCATGAGCCCAGCGCGTCCGCTCCTCGGCGACGCCGGATTCGAGGTAGCAGCGCGCGCTCTCGAGCCCGATCGTCTCAAACAATGAACCGAAGCGATCCTTGCGGAGAAGCGCGATATTTTCCTCCGCCGGGCGCCATAGCCAGTCCATCAGCATGTCGGCGCCGACCGCGCGGGGCGGGCCGAACTCGGCGAGAAACGCCCAGTCCCGCCCCGGGAGCGCGATCACATTGAACCCGGCGCGTTCGAACACGATTCGGGCGCCGGCGACCGACCATGCGATGACATGGCCGCGGCCATGCGGGTCCAGATAGCCGGGGTTGACCGCCTCGACAAACGACGGTTGGGCGGAGTTGAAGAAATAGAGCGCGCCCGGGCTCGATTTCGCCGCGAGCTGCCGCAGCATGCCGGCGAGGATGCCGGGCGTGAGATGCTCGATCACTTCAATGCATACGCCGGCGTCGAACGGGCCTTCGAGATCGGAAACGGAGCCGACATGGTAGTTGGGGCTCTCAGTGCGCTGGCGCGGGGGCGGAGGGAAGAGTTCGACGCCATGCACTCTCTCGGCCAGGCTGGGGACCAGTTGACCGAGCGCGTCGAGCAGGAACCCGGGGCCGCTGCCGATGTCCAGCGCCCGCCGGACCGGCATGCGCGCCATGCGAACGGTCTCCGCCATCCGCGCCACCCCCGGACCGAACGAGCGCTCGCGCGCGGCGGGAAGCTCCCGCTCCCAATAGGATTCGCGATAGCCGCCGGCGGCGCCGGCCTCGACCGCGGCCAGGAAATCCGGGTGGGCGAACAGGGATCCGCAGGTCCGGCAGCGAAAGTACGCGACGGCGTCGACCTCGCGCAGGCGGCTGGCCTCATTCCCACAGATCGGGCAGCGCATATCAGGGGTCCACCGGACAGGGTGAGCTAGTCTTGGGCGGTCACGCTCGCCCATTCCGGGCGCGGCGGCAACCCGCTCCCCCTTGCGCTTCGGCCTGATCTGTGGTGGTGACATGTCAGAAGAACAGGCGGACGAGGCAAACGTCGGCGGCGACAGGGTCGAACGCGGGGAGGCGCCTTTGCCGATTCTCGAGTTGAGTCAGGTTTCCAAGCACTTCGGCGCCATCCACGCGCTCAACGAAGTCGACATGGCGCTCGACGAAGGCGAGGTGCTGGGCCTGATGGGCGACAACGGCGCCGGCAAATCGACCCTGGTCAAGGTGATCGCCGGCAATTTCCCCCCGACCCACGGCGAAGTCCGCATCGCCGGCGAGGCCGTGCATTTTCACAAGCCCGTCGAGGCGCGCGAAAAGGGCGTCGAGGTCGTCTATCAGGACCTCGCCTTGTGCAACAATCTATCGGCCGCGGCCAATGTGTTCCTGGGGCGCGAAATCAAGCGCGGCGCGGGTCCGTTGCGCTGGCTCGACCACAAGGCGATGGCCAGGCGGGCGGGCGAACTGTTCAGCGAGCTCAAGTCGGAAACGAGGCCTCGCGACCTCGTGCGGCAGATGTCGGGCGGGCAGCGGCAGGCGGTCGCCATCGCCCGCACCCGCCTGTCAAAAGCGCGCATGGTGCTGATGGACGAGCCGACCGCCGCGATCTCGGTCCGGCAGGTGGCTGAGGTTCTCGACCTCATCCGGCGCCTCAAGGACGCCGGCATGGCGATCATCCTCATCAGCCACCGCATGCCTGACGTCTTTGCCGTCTGCGACCGGGTCGTGGTGATGCGCCGCGGCCGCAAGGTGGCGGACAAGCCGATTCATGCGACCACCCCTGAAGAAGTGACCGGGCTGATCACCGGCGCCATCCACGCGGCCTGAAGGAGTCGCCGAATGTCGACCGAAGCGCCGCAGGCCAACGTCTCGATCGAATCGGTATTGGGCGTTCAGCAGCACAATTTCCTGCAACGGATCGTCGGCGCGCAGGCGTTCTGGGTGACGATCGCGCTCATCATCATCTGCATCGTAATGAGCTGGCTGCAGCCGGCCTCCTTCGCCACGGCGGAGAACTTTTACAACACCACGCGGAACTTTTCCTTCATCGGCATCATGGCGCTCGGCATGACCGCGGTCATCGCGACCGGCGGCATCGACCTTTCGGTCGGCTCGATCATGGGGCTCACGGCGGTCGCGAGCGGCCTCACCCTCGAAGCCCACTACCCCGCCTGGGCGGCGATCGTCGTCGGCCTTGCGGCGGGCGGGATCGCGGGCCTCATCAACGGCCTCGTCATCGCTTACGCCGGCATCTCGCCGTTCGTGACCACGCTCGGCATGCTGGCGATCGCACGCTCGGCCGCAGTCGTGCTTTCGGGCAACCGCATGCTCTACAATTTCGGGCCGGGCGGGCCGGCTTTCAAGGTGCTCGGCGGCGGCCAGCTCAACCTGGGGCCGAGTTTCTCGCTGAGCTATCCGCTGCTCTTTCTCATCGTGCTGACCGCGATATTCGGGGTGATCTACAAGATGACCAGCTGGGGCCGGCATATCATGGCGATCGGCGGCAACGAGCACGCCGCTCTGCTGACCGGCGTGCCGGTCAACCGGATCAAGGTCCAGGTCTATGTCGTCTCCGGTCTTTCCGCGGCCTTCGCCGCAATCCTGGCGGTGGGATGGGAAGGCTCGGCGATCAATGCGCTCGGGCAGTCGTACGAACTGCTGGCGATCTCCGCGGCCGTCATCGGCGGCGCCAACCTCATGGGCGGGGAAGCGAGCGCCTACGGCGCCTTCATCGGCGCCGCGCTCATTTTCGTCATCCGCAATTCGCTCTTGATGGCGGGCGTCGATTCGAACTGGCAGGGCACGTTCGTCGGCGTGTTCCTCATTGCCGCTGTCTACCTCGGAAAGATCCGGGGAACGAAACGCGAGTGACCCCATTGTGGGGCCGCGTCTGCCTGGCCCACGGGGGCCGTGTCCAAACTGGGAGGGAAAACATGTTGAAGATTGCGTTGACCGGCGCCGTCGCCGCCGGAGCGTTGCTGGCGGTGTCGGCTTCGGCCCGGGCCGCCGAGCCCTACACCTTCGCGCTGGTGCCGAAGAACACCAACAATCCGTTCTTCGACCAGGCGCTGGCCGGCTGCAAGAAGGCTGAGAAGGAGCTCAAGGGCGCGATCAAGTGCCTCTATATCGGCCCCGGCGAGCACGGCGGGGGCGACGAGGAAGCGCAGATCGTCGCCGACCTCATCACCAAGAAGGTCGACGGGATCGGCGTCTCTCCCGCCAACGCGCCGGCGATGGCCAATGCGCTCAAGGGCGCGGCGGCGGCCCACATTCCGGTCTTGACCTGGGACTCCGACCTTCTGCCGCAGGACAAGGGGATTCGCGCCGCCTACATCGGCACCCACAACTACGACATCGGCGTCAACCTCGCCAAGATGGTCATGAAGGTGAAGCCGAAAGGCGGGACGATCTGCATCCAGTCGGGGGGAGCGGCGGCCGCCAACCACAACGAGCGCATGCAGGGCATCCGCGACACGCTTTCGGGCCAAAAGAGCGCTGAATCGCCCGGCGTGCGCCTGACCGGGCAGAATGGCTGGTCCGAGGTCGCCGGCTGCCCGCTCTACACCAACGACGACTTCCCGCTGGCGATGCAGCAGGAGCAGGACATGCTCAACAAGTACCCGGACCTCGACGCCTTCGTGCCCACCGGCGGCTTCGGGGAGTTCCTTGGCGACGCCTACAAGAACTCGATGGCCAAGTTCAAGGACAAGATCGCCAGCGGCAAGATCGCGATCGCGGTCGCCGACACGCTGCCGATGCAGCTCGACCTGTTGAAGCAGGGCCTGGCGACCGGCAACGTCGGCCAGCGGCCGTTCGACATGGGCTACAAGGTCATGTACTTCCTCAAGGACATGAAGGAGGGCAAGCCCGCCCCGGCCGACCCGACCTACACCGGCCTCGACATCTGCACGCCGGACAACGTCGATCATTGCGTCGGCGGCGGCAGCTGAGCCCAGCGAAGTCCATCCGTAGGGAAGGGGGCCGGCCTCGCGCCGGCCCTTTTTTCATCGGCGCGGATTCAGTGATGTCATTCCCGACGCCTGCGAAACGGCCGATCGGGAATCCATGGATGGCGTCCGCCAGCGTCCGGGGCTCCTGGATTCCCGGTCAGACCTTTTTGTCTGCCGGGAATGACCGGCATGCGAAGCCATCAATCGGATTTCGTATCACCTGACGAATCCGCGACAGCGTGAACGGCTCCGAATAATTTGTCCCCCGCGCGTGTTTGCGCCCTATGCGGGATCAGGCTTGCGCGACCGCGGCCTCTGCGGGCGCATGCGCATCCGCGCGACCGGGGAGACGATCATGAAAACGACTGTCTTCACAAAGTTGGCTCTCGTACGGCCCCGAGCGGCGGGGATCGCGGCGGCGGCGCTTGCTGGCTGCGGCGCCGCGCTCGCGTCAGCGGGCGCGAACGCCGCGAACTATACATTCGAAACGATCAACGATACTGCCCAACCGCCCTTCATGGGCACGACCTTCACCAATCTGATGGGCATCACCACCAACGGCGAGACGGTCCCCGGATTCTTCGGCAGCGGCCAAGCCGGAGACCCCAACACGGGATTCATCCTGACGTTGCCCGGCAAGACGTTCACCCCTCCCTTCAACGCCATTTTTCCTGGGTTGGCGCCGCCGTTCATCGCCGCGCAAACCCAAATGACCGCGGTAAACGGAAACGGCACGACGTTCACAGGGTACACCTATCCGACAAACCTGGGGGTGCCGTTCGATTTCCAGTTCGGCTTCTACGAGAAGGGCGGGGTGTTCACCATGGTCAACAACCCCAAGACGCCCGACTGCAGCGTCTCCGGCGCGTGCGACTCGGGCGTGATCACCGAGAACCAGTTGATCGGCGTGAACAACAGCGACCTCGCGGTCGGCTTCTATAACGACAGCCACGGAAACAGCCACGGCTACACCTTCGACATCGCGACGAAAACATTCTCGGCCGACATCAACTTTCCGGGTGCGGTGAGCACGGTTACAGCGGCGATCAACAATTCGGACGAGATCGCCGGCTTCTTTACCGATTCCGGCGGCGTCACCCACGGCTTCATCGACGACGGCGGCATGTTTTCGACTGTCGATCCGGCCGGTTCGACCGAGACCCAGCTCCTCGGGCTGAACGACCACGGGCTGGCGGACGGGTTCGCCGTGATCGGCGGCGTGCAGCACGGCCTGCTTTTCAACAGCCTGACCGACACATTCACGATACTGGACCCGGCTGGAAGCACCGCGACCACGCTCAACGGAATCAACGATCGGGGGGAAGTGGTCGGATTCTTTGTCGACGCCGCCGGCAACACCGACGGCGCCCTCGGGACCCCTGTGCCGGAGCCGACGACCTGGGTCATGATCCTCGCGGGCTTCGCCGGCCTCGGCTGGCTCGGCCTTCGCCATTCGCGACGGCCTGAAGGCGCGCGCGCGGCGTCGTAGGGCGGCGCGGCGGCGGCCAGAACGTCTGCGCGATCGGCGCCCCGTTCTCCCGTGTGGATCGGGTTTCGCGCCTCCATCGGCGCGCGGCTTGATCTTCATGGCGAGCGGCGCCAATCCTTCGCAAGAGAGCCTTGGGGGGAGGCTGAAATGCGCAAGAGATTCCCGGTCCTGCTCTCCATCGCCGCGCTCGGCGTCGGATCGGCCTTCGGGGGGACGCCAGATAAGGACAAGCGTTGGGACGCGCTCATTGCGCAGGCCAAAGCGCGTGGCGCGGCCGAGACGGCGCTCGACCGCAGCGCGAGCTATGTTTTTCAGGCGCGGGATGGGTCGTTCGTCACCCTGACCCGCGTCCTTGACGGGTCG